>UWSO01000060.1 GCA_900538385.1 uncultured Porphyromonas sp. | reverse complement strand
CATCGGGAGATAACGAGCAGCGCTGGCTAGGCGCTCCCGTTGCGACTCTAGTAGCGTGTGCTGATTGCGCAGTAGCGTATGAGGAGATACGGAGAGCTGCTCACGTAGCAAGAGCATCTGGCGCTCCTCACGATGTAGCTGCTCTAGCGTTGTCTGCCTGAGCAATTGAGCCAAGCGCTCTAGCCCCGTTTGCGCCGTCTGTCTAGCCTCCAGCCAAGATCGCTCTAGTCGCTGATGCGCCTCCTCGAGGAGCGTGTACTCTGCGCACCAAGCATCGATCACAGCGGTAGCCACTGCCGTAGGAGTTTTGAAGGCTTTATGCGAAACTAGGTCCACGACACTCTCGTCCCGATCGTGCCCAATGCCGCTCCACACAGGGAGCGAAAACTCCGCCACCGCACGAGCTACGGCAAAGTCATCGAAGGTACCCAAGTCAGCCGTGGCACCCCCACCTCGTATGATAACCACAAGGTCAAAGAGCGTCTCGTGCTGGCGCACCCTTTCGAGTGCTGCGACGATAGACTGCGGCGCACTCTTGCCCTGCATCGTAGCACGAAAGAGCGCTTTCTCTATAAAAGGAGCCACCGCACTCTCCTCCAGATGTCTCGTGAAGTCTTGGTAGCCAGCAGCCGTCGGCGAGGAGATGATGGCGATGCGTCGCAAAGGTCTCGGCATCGGGTGCTGCTTGTTGCGCTCCATCAGCCCCATGCGCTCTAGGAGCTGGAGCGTCTCACGTCGCTGTCGTGCCACCTCGCCCAGTGTGTAGCTCGGATCGATGTCCTGTACGTCTAGTTGTAGCCCGTAGCGTGGATCATACTTGAGCTCCACGAGCGCCAATATCTTGATTCCGTCCGTGAGTGGTTGCCCCGTCACCTGCTGGAAATGCTGCGCGATCTGATTGTAGCGACTAGACCATATCACGGCCGAGATCTGAGCCGATAGCTCTCCCCCACCCGCCTCCGGGTGCAACGGGTCCGACACCTTGTCTATTAGGTTAAAGTAGCAATGCCCCCGCTGATTGCGTCCACGGTAGCCACTCACCTCGCCCGTCACGTAGTAGAGCCGATTGTAATAGTGGTCAATGCAGCGCTGCAACGAGCCTAGTAGCTCCGTCAGCGTGTACCGCTTAGCTACTAGCTCTGAAGCTTGCATCTCTAGTGAGGACATGGCGCAGGGGGAAAAGGCTTTTAGTTAGTCAAAGAGGGACGTCTCTGGGGGTAAATCCTGCCGATAGGTACGCCCCAAGTGAGCATACGCCAAGCGTGTCGCCTGCCGTCCCGTACGGGTACGCTGTATGAAGCCCTCCTGAATGAGAAACGGTTCATATACCTCCTCGATCGTGCCTGGGTCCTCGCCCATTGCCGTAGCTATGGTTGTCAGTCCGACGGGTCCTCCGTCAAACTTATCGATGATGGTCTTGAGCAACTTGTGGTCCGTATGATCCAGTCCATGCTTATCTATGTGTAGCGCTTCGAGCGCCACCGTCGTAATATTGCTATCGATCACCCCGTTGCCCTTGACCTGCGCAAAGTCTCGCACACGCTTTAGGAGCGCATTAGCGATACGAGGCGTGCCACGACTACGCAGCGCAATGCCCCGAGCAGCCTCCTCCTCGCACGGCACCTCTAGTATACGAGCCGAGCGCAGCACGATGTTCGTGAGCGTATCCACGTCGTAGTACTCTAGATGTAGGTTGATGCCAAAGCGGTCCCGTAGCGGAGCCGTCAGCAGACCGCTGCGCGTGGTCGCCCCCACTAGTGTAAAGGGGTTGAGGTCTATCTGTATGGAGCGCGCCCCTGGCCCTTTGTCAATCATGAGATCGATCCGAAAGTCCTCCATAGCCGAGTAAAGATACTCCTCCACGGTATGGCTAAGGCGATGGATCTCATCGATAAAAAGCACGTCACGAGGCTCTAGCGAAGTGAGCAGTCCCGCTAAGTCACCCGCCTTCTCCAGGACAGGCCCCGAAGTAATCTTCATGCCGACTCCTAGCTCGTGCGAGATGATGTGCGAGAGGGTCGTCTTACCCAGTCCAGGAGGACCGTAGAGGAGGACGTGGTCTAGAGCTTCGTCACGGCGACGAGCCGCCTCGACGAAGACCTTCAGATTGTCCACAACATGCCCCTGACCTCGGAAGCTGTCGAAGTAGGAGGGGCGCAACTGCTCCTCCTGCTGCAGGTCAGACAAACTCTGCGGGGGCGTACGCTCCTCGCGTATATCAAATGGATCTCCGTTCATACATCAGCAAAGTTAGCGAAAAAGGTCATAGACTCCACCCTCCTTTAGTTTCATACGGAAGAAACTCTTTTGCCATGGCTAGGGCTGACGCATTATATTCTGTATCCAAGGAGCTATTCCTGACGCCAACCGAGGAATAGATGGATTAAGTCTT
>UWSO01000059.1 GCA_900538385.1 uncultured Porphyromonas sp. | reverse complement strand
ATTGTTGATTCGCAGATGTCATCAAATCCGCCTTTGTTGTAGCTCTTGCCATATCTCTTTATCCTTTGTTTGTCTCAAAGGTAAGAAAAAGCAGATTGTCTGTAAGGAACAGTTCCACCGAGCTATGTATCGCTCCACCATAAGTAAAGCGAGACCGATCCAGGAGTGTAGCCCCATCTGGTAGCAACCGTTTATCCTCGTTCAGCTCTTCATAACCGCAAAGAGCGGATAGTCCCAAGTAACCAAAGAGATTCTTCAGTGCCAATGCGCCTTGGCACTGCAGTGCCATATGGGTGAAACTCTAGTGCCAACCCCACTTGGCACTGCAGTTTCATACGGAAGAAACTGTAGTTTCATAGGCAGGAAACTCCAGTGCCATGGGTAGGAAACTGTAGTGCCACACGGATGGCACTGCCGAGAGCTCCTTGTGAGCGAAAGATTTATTACCTTTGGGCTAGTGAAATGAGCGAGAGTTCGTCCATTTGGTTACTTGTATCGCTTTGATTCAACGGACGCACAGACCGTGCGTCCCTACAAAGGGTTACTTGTCTCTTTTTGACTACTCCGATACTCTCCAACTACCTCTTCTGACGATGGCAAACGAAAACCTCGCCCGTGCCCAGCGGGCTAAGAACGATGAGTTTTACACTCAGTACCAAGACATAGAGCGTGAGCTACAAGCTTACATCAATTACGACCCCGACCTCTTTCGTGACAAGACGGTGCTCTTGCCGTGCGATGACCCCGAGTGGAGTGAGTTCACACGTTACTTCGCGCAGCGCTTTGGTGAGCTGGGGCTCCGCAAGCTGATCAGCACGAGCTATGCCCCCGATAGCAAGCGTCTCAGTACGCCTTGTCAGCCTACGCTCTTCGAGCTGGACGCTCCGCAGTATGACCCTGACAAGACGAATGTGCGGGGGAAGATATTCACCCTCTCGGAGGATATCACGCACGACGGCAAGGTCGACCTCGCCGACCTGCAGTGGAGCTATATGGAGGGCGATGGAGACTTTCGCAGTGAGGAGGTGTGTCGCCTGCGTGACGAGGCGGACATCATCGTGACCAATCCTCCCTTTTCGCTCTTTCGTGAGTTTGTCGATTGGATCTTTGAGGCTGAGAAAGACTTTCTCATCATTGGCAATATGAATGCGATTACCTACAAAAACATCTTCCCTCGCATCGCTGCTAATGAGATGTGGCTGGGGGTTCACAATGCTTCTGATATGGTCTTTGCAGTTCCTGAAGGTGCATATGTAGCCCCTAAAGACAAAGAGAAAGCCGAAAAACTGGGATACGTAGGCAACTACACTCGACTTGGTAATTCTTGTTGGTATTCGAACCTAGAGCATGGACGACGCCACGAGAAACTAAAGCTGATGACGATAGAGGAGAACCTGCGCTACAGTCGGCACAAGGAGATCAAGGGGAAGAGCTTTGAGGAGGCATACCCACGCTATGACAACTACGATGCTATCGAGGTGGGCTTTACCGATGCTATCCCGAGCGACTATGACGGAGTAATGGGGGTGCCGATCTCGTTCCTCGACAAATACTGCCCCGAACAGTTTGAGATAATAGGAGCTACGGAGAGCGAGGGCAAAGGTTTTAGCCGTGGCTTATGGGACTCCACTAGTGGAGTGACGCAACCCGTTGTCTGCAGAGAGAGAGAGAGAGAGAGAGAGAGAGAGAGAGAGAGACAGCGGCTCTACAAGCGTATCTTCATCCGCTCTGCGCATAGCCGGACACGAGAAGTATGATCGTCCCTATGTACAGGGACGCAGGCTTTACTTTCGCATTTTCATTCGCCCCCGCCAAGCCAGCACATCTGTAGCAGGGGCGAACGAAGCATAGAAACACCATAACCCTTAATACCATGAGACAAGAAATAGTTAACGTAACAGCACCCACGGAGTACCCAGTCTGCACCTCTGAGAGTTGCTCGCAGCGCACGCACTGTCTGCATGCGCTGGTCGCTCCCGAGGTGCTGGGTAAGTCACGGATCTATCCGCTGATCAATGCGCACCACCCCGACTATCAGGAGGGTACTGCCTGCGCCTTTTACCGCTCAGACACACCAGAGCGGTATGCCAGAGGCTTCGCCCGAGCAATGAATGAGTTGAGCCGGAAGAACTACGACGCCTGCACCAATTATATGATAGGGCGTAACTCGAAGACGCAGTTTTACCGCTTGAAGCGTGGCGACCTACCGCTCTCTCCTAGGGAGCAGCGTGAGATCGTGGAGACACTACGCTCCTATGGGTATGAGGGTGATGAGCCCTTTGACCGCTATGAGATGCGCTATACTTGGTACTAACTACAGAGAGGCAGCTTATGAAGACTACACTACACACAGAGTACACGGTGGAGGATATATGCCGTGGCTTTACCTATGATGAGAACGAGGGCAAGGGGCTCTATGGTATGAATGGCAAGCTGACGATACAGCCTGAGTACCAGCGCAACTATATCTACGGTGACGGCAAGAAGGATCTTGCAGTCATCGAGTCTATCCTCAAGGGCTATCCTATCGGTCTGATCTACTTTAACCAGCGGGAGGATGGTCAGCTGGAGGTCTTAGATGGTCAGCAAAGGATTACGTCGCTGGGGCGGTTCCTCAATGCTCAGTTTAGCATCTTGCTCGGAGCAAACAAGATCCCATTTACTTTCAAAGCTCTAGCGGAGGACCTACAACGGAAGATCCTAGATACTCCACTCCTTATCTATATATGCGAGGGGACGGAGAGCGAGATCCGTGAGTGGTTTCAGACGATCAACATAGCAGGTGTACCGCTCAATGATCAGGAGCTGCTGAATGCGGTCTACTCGGGTCCCTTTGTGACGGCAGCCCGCAAGGTCTTTAGCAATAGTGGCAATACGAACGTCCAGAAGTGGGAGAACTACATACGTGGTAATGTAAAGCGTCAAGACTACCTCGCCACGGCTCTAGACTGGGTGAGCCAGGGGAATGTCAGAGAGTATATGGCGGCGCATCGCCACGATGAGGGGATTACGGAGCTACAGAACAACTTCAACAGCGTAATCGCCTGGGCGGAGACGCTCTTCTACACGGAAGTGCCACACTTCAGAGGGGTGGCTTGGGGTAGGCTCTACGAGACTTACCACAATACGCCTTATGACCACGACAAGATACACGCTCGGCTTGCAGAGCTACTAGCGGACGAGGCGGTGCGTAAGAAGGAGTGTATCCCTGAGTACCTACTGGGTGGCGAGGTGGAGCCACAGCTCTTGGAGATACGTCTCTTTGACGACTCGACGAAGCGGAGTGCCTACGAGCGTCAGACGCAGGAGGCTAAGGCGCACGGGGTCTCTAACTGCCCAGCTTGCGCCTTCGGTGAGGGCAAGAACAAGGAGCGGATATGGAGTCTCAAGGATATGGACGCAGACCATATCACGGCATGGAGCAAGGGGGGCAAGACGACATCGGACAATTGTCAGATGCTCTGCAAGACGCACAATAGACAGAAGGGGAATAGGTGAGCCCCTGAGATTGTGCTGTGTTGAGATACTCCTGTATCCACTCTTCGTTGATTTGATTACTACGACTGTAGCGTGCTAGAGAGTGCATATTTCTAGCCTGCTTCTCAAAGCGCTGTAAGTTAGCCTCGCTATCTTCAATGAAGATGTATTGATTGTAGATATGGTTGCAGGGGAGCA
>UWSO01000058.1 GCA_900538385.1 uncultured Porphyromonas sp. | reverse complement strand
CTCTTTCTTCCGAGGAATGAAAAAATTCTTCCGAAGAATCAACTCATACTTCGGAGGAATTTTTCATTTGCTCACTGGATAATCCTAGATCTTCCATGGAGGATTGTTCTATTTCCTCCATTTCCCAAGATCCTTCATTAAGGCATAGGTAAACTGACCCCGTATAATGCGTCAGCCCTGACCCCATCAATGTGTCAGCTTGTGGGATGAAATATTATTTGTACCTTTGCAGGCGGAAATTCATCGTCGTACTCATGGAAGCCCCATAGAGGTGGAGCGTTGGGTGGCGAGGATGATATGAATGTCTCACAAATAACCTCATAAACAAATGTACCTAGACAGTACCAAGAAGCAGGAGATCTTCGCACAGTACGGAGCCTCTGCACAGGACACAGGAAGTGTCGAGAGCCAGGTAGCTCTCTTTACTTATCGTATTCAGCACCTCACGGAGCACCTCAAGGAGAATAAGAAGGACTTCTCTACCTCACGTAGCCTGAAGATGCTCGTAGGTAAGCGTCGTCGTCTACTAGACTACCTTGCTAAGAAAGATATCGAGCGCTACCGTAAGCTCATCGCCGACTTAGGCATCCGTCACACGACGAAGTTCTAAGCAGCGCATCCTGCAGAAAGCCAAAAGGGGCTATTTGGAAAATAATTTCTCCGAGGCTATTGCAGGTTCAAAAAGTTTTCGTACCTTTGTACTCACAAATCGGGAAGGACACCCGCTAGCACCTCTTGCTGGTTAGGAAAAGTCGGGTGTCCGATATGCGGAAGTAGCTCAGTTGGTAGAGCACAACCTTGCCAAGGTTGGGGTCGCGGGTTCGAGTCCCGTCTTCCGCTCTTCGATACAAAAGATATTGGTTTAGAGTAAGAACGGATAAGCGTAGTGAGCAGCACAGCTCCTACGCTTATCTTGTTTTATTAAGGTTCGTTAGGGGCAGCCTAGTCAAGCTCCACTTAGCAACTCTAGAGAGTCCCGTCTTTGACTGAGAAGATGTACATTTGTAAGCAGAGTGGGGCGGATCGGATCCCTCAGATATCCTAGATATCTTCGGACCCTTCAGATACCTTCCGATCATTCCGATACGCTCTAACTTCTAAAATCTAATCTCTAACCTCTATCCACTATGCACGAATTGATTTGTCCGAATTGTCATCAGCCGTTTAGTATCGATGAGCGTGGCTATGCGCAGCTGTTAGAGCAGGTGCGTGGCGAGGCTTTTGACAAGGCGCTTGCTGAGCGGGTAGCGCTTGTAGAGGAGCAGAGCCGACAGGCGCGGCAGCTCGCAGTGGCGCAGGCTGAGGCGACGCTTAAGGAGCAGCTGTCACAACGAGACACTCAGCTGGTACAGCTCCAGAGTAGACTAGACGCTATGGGCGAAAAGAGCCAAGCGGATCTGCAATTGGCTCTAGCCAACAAAGAGCAGACGATTACCGAGCTGCACGCTCAGATAGCTCAGCAGGAGAGTCTGAGAGACAATGAGCGTCTGAAGGTGCAGGCCGAGAGCCAGAAAGCGCTACAAGCTAAGGAGCAGGAGATTACTGCACTGCGCTCTCAGGTGGAGCTGCAGAGCAAGGAGGCTCAGCTAGAGGTCAAGCAGCTGCAAGAGCAGCACGAGCTGGAGAAGAAGATGCTGGAGCGAGAGGTAGACTTTTATAAAGACCTCAAAACTCGCATGTCCACTAAGATGCTGGGCGAGACGCTGGAGCAGCACTGCGCCTTGGAGTTTGAGCAGAAGCTGAGGTCATTTTACCCCAATGCTTACTTTGAGAAGGACAATGATGTGGTCGGTGGCACTAAGGGGGACTTCGTCTTTCGTGACTATGCGGAGGATGGTGCGCTAGAGTACATCTCCATCATGTTTGAGATGAAAAACGAGTCTGACACGACCTCCACGAAGCATCGCAACGAAGACTTTCTTAAGAAGCTCGACGAGGATCGGCGCAAGAAAGGGTGCGAGTACGCCGTCCTCGTGTCGCTCTTAGAGCCAGACAACGAGCTCTACAACGGTGGCATCGTTGATAAGTCACATCGCTACGAAAAGATGTATGTGATCCGTCCTCAATTCTTCGTACCGCTGATCACGCTCCTCGTCTCCACCTCACGCAAGAGCCTCGACATACGCAAGCAGCTCTTCGAGGCGCAGCAGCAGTCCATCGATATCACACACTTCGAGGAGGATATAGAGGAGTTCAAGGACAAGTTCGGGCGTAACTTCCGCCTAGCGAGTGAGAAGTTTCAGAAGGCGATCGAGGAGATCGACAACTCGATCAAGCATTTGCAGAAGATTAAGGACAACCTTATCGGTAGCGAAAACAACCTCCGTCTAGCCAACGACAAGGCGGAGGGACTGACCATTCGCAAGCTCACCTACAAGAACCCGACAATGCAGGCGAAGTTCAAGGAGCTCAAAGCGCAGCGCGCACTGGAACAGCCGTCAGAGGATTAGACTTCCAAACACGACATATATAGACAGAGGGGACTCGACCGCTATCGGGCGATCGGGTCCCCTCTGTCATTTAGCTCCGTTAAGCTAGCGGCGGAAGGTCGGGACGTGTGAGGTAGTCGGCGACGACCACTGGGTAGTAAGTGTGCTCCAGACGATGGATGCGCTCGGCGAGCGTATCGACCGTGTCGTCGGGATGAACCGCTAGACGTACCTCGCAGAGCGTCGAGCCACGATCAAACTGTTCGTCGATGAGGTGGATCGTGATGCCGCTCACGGCGCAGTGCTCCTCTAGGACACGCTCATGAACGCGATCGCCATACATCCCCTTGCCGCCATAGTCGGGCAGCAGTCCTGGGTGAATGTTGAGGATGCGCCGCGGGAAAGCTTGTAGCAGGCTCTCTGGTACCAAGCCGAGGAAGCCCGCGAGGACGATAGCAGTCACCTGATACTGCTCCCGAAGTTGCTGGGCAAATGCAGCCTCACGCATCTCCTTGCGCGGGAAGATGAGGTGCGGTATACCTAGTCGCTCAGCACGCTTGAGGACTCCTGCGCTGGGATTGTCGGTTGCTATGAGTGCGACCGAAATGTTGTCTATATGAGTCAGGTGGTGGACAAGAGCCTCCGCATTTGTTCCATTGCCTGAGGCGAAGATAGCTATGGTTTCCATTTTTATTCGTACATTTGTTGCACATAAGGGGTGCATGTGTGCAAAATGCGGTGGCATTCACACGCTCTTACTCCTCTTATGTACAAAGGTACAGCTAAATCTGCGGACACGACATGCCTCAGTGCGCATAGGTCTGCGAATATGCTTTACCGACCCAGTATGACTAATCAATTATTCATCAAATAACCTATTAAGCAATGAACGCAGAAGTAGAAAGCAAGGTCAAAGACCTAATAGCAGACAAGCTCAACGTTGAGCTCTCAGAGGTAACGAATGAGGCAAACTTCACCACAGATCTTGGTGCTGACTCTCTCGACACGGTCGAGCTGATGATGGCCTTCGAGAAGGAGTTTGATATGACCATCCCCGACGAGGAGGCTGAGGGTATCAAGACCGTTGGCGACGCTATCACCTACATCGAGAAGCAGCTCGCATAAGTCCCTAGAGGAGTAGACATAGCGCTCTCCTCACATACGATGCAAAGGTATAGTCGCACGGCTGTGCGACCGTCTATATCCTTTGTAACACATACAGAGCCCGAGGGCAAGTCTCAGATCTCCCAGCGTGGGTGCTGGGCTTGCCCTCGTGTACTTCCCAATATTCAGTTTACACAGCTAGAACCTGTTGCTCATAGCAGCAGACTTCTCATATCCCCGACGCTTGACTTTGATATAGCCTATGCAATTTAACAGAGTAGTCGTGACTGGCCTAGGTGCCATCACCCCCATTGGCAATGACGCTCCTACCACTTGGCAAAACCTGCTAGCAGGTAAGAGTGGAGCAGCTCCCATCACACAGTTTGATGCCTCCAAGTTCAAGACCCAGTTCGCCTGTGAGGTCAAGGGCTTTGATCCTAACGAGCACTTTGACCGCAAGGAGGTACGCCGCTATGACCGATACACTCAGCTCGCACTTGTTGCGACAAAAGAGGCGATCGCAGACTCAGCGGTAGACCTGGAGCATGTGGACAAGAACGAAGTCGGCGTCATCATCAGCGCAGGTATCGGAGGACTAGAGACCTTCCAAGAGGAGATCATGCAGTATGACCCCGAGCGGGGACCCCGATTCAACCCCTTCTTCATCCCGAAGATGATCTCCGACATCGCAGCCGGACTCGTATCGATCGAGTACGGCTTCCACGGTCCCAACTACAGTGTCGCCTCAGCTTGTGCCTCCTCGACGAATGCGATCATCGATGCTGCTATCATGATACGCTTAGGCAAGGCAAAGATGATGGTCGCAGGCGGTAGCGAGGCTGCGGTTACGGTCGCCGGTATCGGAGGCTTCAACGCGATGCACGCCCTCTCCACACGCAACGATTCGCCCGAGACCGCTTCTCGTCCCTTCAGTGCAAGCCGTGACGGCTTTGTACTAGGCGAGGGAGCTGCGATCCTCATATTAGAGGAGTATGAGCATGCGGTAGCACGTGGTGCTAAGATCTATGCAGAGTTTGCTGGCTTCGGACTCTCTGCCGATGCGTATCACCTGACCGCCAGTCACCCTGAGGGACTAGGTGCCAAGCTCGTGATGACCCGCGCCCTAGAGGATGCTGGTATGAAGCCCGAGGATGTAGACTATATCAACGTCCACGGCACCTCGACACCTGTCGGTGATGCCTCAGAGGTCAAAGCGATCCAAAGCGTCTGGGGTGACAAAGCTTACGACCTCAACATCAGCTCCTCAAAGTCTATGACGGGACACCTCCTCGGTGCTACGGGAGCATTGGAGGCAATGGCTATCGTCAAGTCCATCCAGGAAGATGTCGTCACTCCGACCATCAACCATGAGCCAGGCGACGAAGACGATCAGATAGACTACAAGCTCAACTTCACCTTCGACAAAGCGCAGAAGCGCACCGTCAACGTAGCCATGAGCAACACCTTCGGCTTCGGAGGTCACAACGCTTGCGTCATCTTCAAGAAGGTTCAGTAATATACGTCTATCGCGCCGCATAGAGCCCTATGACAACCCATCAGCGACACCCTCTCACACAGGTTTGCACCCGTTCGTTAGAGCAGACAAGTGTGAAGGGGTATCGCTTTGTATGGTCTCCTAGAGAGCGACTGCTATGAGTTTGATTCGGAGGACTAGGACTAGGTTGTGGCTTCGCGAGCTGGGTGAGCGCTGGCAGCACTGGTGGAGCCGTTTGCGTGGAGACAACTCGCAGCGCACGCCCAATCTGACCACACTCTTCGATCGGATAGGCATCGTGCCAGTCCGTACAGACCTCTACCTCCTAGCGATGCGTCACCGCTCCTGCTCCATTATCGGAGAGGAGGGAGAGAAGCTCAATAATGAGCGACTTGAGTTTCTCGGCGATGCCGTCCTCGAAGCCTCCATCTGCACCTACCTCTATCACCTCCACCCCACATGGGACGAAGGCGAGCTGAGCAAGTGCAAGAGCTCGCTCGTGAGCCGGCCTGTCAATAACGAAGTGGGCCGACGTCTGCATCTAGAGCGCTATATCGTCATGGTGCCGAGTGCTTTAGACAACTCGGTAGATATCTACGGCAATACCGTAGAGGCACTCATCGGAGCCATCTATCTCGACCAGGGGTACGCTCGGACGCAGGAGTTCGTCCGAGACTTCATCCTTCCCACCTATCGAGATATGCAAGAGCATACGGTGGCGAGCATTCAGAACTATAAGAGCGAATTGATCGAGTGGGTGCAGAAGCATCATCTCTCTCACGAGTTTCGTCTCGAAGAGCATGAGATGGCTCCACACGATCGCTTCGTCTACAGCGTCTGGATCGATGGCAAGCCCGTAGGACGAGGATCTGGCAGTAGCAAGAAGCGCGCCCAGCAAGAGGCATCGCGTGCCACCCTCGACTTGCTCCAGCAGGCTTACTCGACGATACAGCGCCGTGGTAGCTAGCCTTAAGCGTTAATCCCGACAGCGGCTCCCTTAGGAGCCCTTCCGCTAGACCAAACTGTGAGCTTTTACAGCGGGTTGCTCGTCTGATTGCTCAGATTATTTCGAAACTTCCGATGGTAGGCTACTTAACTTGCGAAGCCAAGCTCAGAGATGTGTGCAGGGCTGACGCATTATACCCTGTATCCTAGGAGCTGTGCCTGACGCCAACCGAG
>UWSO01000057.1 GCA_900538385.1 uncultured Porphyromonas sp. | reverse complement strand
TAAGTGCCAGATAAGCTATAGGGGTACTTCACCAACCATTTTGACCTTTACGCCTGATTTTTTAAGTGGCAAGAGTGAAGGGCTTCGACGTAGTAAATAACAAAGAGCTACTTAGGAAATTCAAAATACCTAAGTAGCTCTTTGTGTAGAGTCTAAGAGTTATGATGAGAGTCTTAGTTGAGTAGCATGCTTCGTTTGATTAAGCCAATGATAGGGTGGTTACTAATTCTTCTTAGGCAGAATCTCAAACTTCATACGCTGTCTTTCGAAAAAGATCCTGAGCGTAGCTTTGTCGTTTGATATGGTCGCATAGACTATGTCTTTATCCAATAGGTCGTCATGCTCTACCAGTCGGCTCCATGTGCCGTCAAAGCCGTTGAGCTTAGCCCATTCGTGAATCTGGCTGTCTGTAATCACTTCATCTACACTTGAGATGGCACTAAAGACCCCAGTGATTTTCTGATCCTCAATGAAGTAGAAGGCAAACTTGATGTTGCTCTTGTCAGCTTGATCACTCTTTGTCTGGAAAGAGAGGTATGTCCCGCTTAAGTCTGTAGGGATTTCTCGATAACCAGCCTCACGCTCGAAAGCAACGATCTTGTCCACCTGTTTGCTCATCAGTGCTTCAAAAGAGGGGATATCCTTGGCTGTAGCTACAAAATCATGCTCCTTGGCAACAGGTGCGGGCGGCGTCGGACGTAAGATCGTCAGACAAGTTTTAGTATTCCACTCACTGTTTGGCCAATGCTGCAAGATAATGGACATATCCTCCTTTTTGTATTGATAGGAAGTCTCGTCTTGGTAGGTCTCGTTGAAGCCTAGAGCCTTGATCAGCTCTCGTATTCGAGGACAGTTATTGATTGGCTCACGACATAGCGCAATGATTACATCAGAGTCCAGTAAAAGATTCTTGCCACCATAGCTAACGATCGGCACGATGTCAAGCGATAGATTGACATAAGCGGGGAGAGGATTAGGTGCCTCAGACTTGTCGTTATTGACATTGACATTGTCTTGTAGCTTACGACCTAGGGTAGCTTCATAAGCTTCAAATGGAGCCTTGTCGGTATTGTAGTCAAATTTGATGAGAGGCATTTGGTCATGAGGCATCTCCTTCTCGACGAATTGGATGCTGTCGATCTTGTCAATGGGGATAAGCTGAGCTTCTTGCCCTTTGAGAAAGACCTTCAAATGAGTAGGAGCCTCTTGTGCTACAAGAGCAAAAGCTGATACCAGTAGTGCAGATAAGAGAGTTAAAGTTTTACGTGTCATAAAGTTATAGAGGTTGGTGAATATGCCGGTGAGCCCATGCAAAGAGATAGGGGAGTGACATTCGAAATCTCTTTCCGCCGACTAAGGTAATATAAATTTCCTTTATGCGAGTTGTTTAGGTAGTCTCTTACTGGCGAAGACTAAGTCTTAGTAAGCAGGGCTAATCTCTATTATAAGGTGCTGAGAGAGTGAACGACTAGAGCTGAAGCGCTGTGCCTACAAATCCCAATCTCTAGGAGAGGAGAAATAAAAACTTCGGAAGAATCAACTGAAACTTCGGAGGAACGGAATAAAACTTCGGAAGTATCAAATGATAAGTCCGAAGAATTTTCCATTTCTTCCGTGGAGATTTTTCATTTCCTCGGGAGGAATTGATCAACCAGGGTTATTGTACAGATAGTATCGTAGTCTGACTAATCCCTTTTTTGTACCTTTACGGGTGAAATGAACATAGTCTGTGCCTTATGATGAAGCATATCGTATCTATCGAGCAGTGTGATGAGCAAGATATACTACGTATCTTGGATCGTGCTGCACTCTTTGAGGCCAATCCTAATCGCCACCTAATGGATGGGATGGTGGGTGCCACCTTGTTTTTCGAACCATCGACACGTACTCGTCTGAGTTTTGAGACGGCGGTCAATAGACTAGGAGGACGAGTCATCGGCTTCTCCGACCCCAAGTCTAGTAGTTCGACAAAGGGTGAGTCGCTCAAGGACACCCTACTGATAGTCTCTAACTATGCCGACGTGATCATCATGCGGCACTACCTAGAGGGCGCTGCTCTCTATGCTACGGAGGTTTCGCCCGTGCCGATCGTCAACGCTGGCGATGGTGCCAATCAGCACCCCTCGCAGACGCTCCTAGACCTCTATACGATTCGCTCTACACAAGGATCGCTCGAGGATCTACACATCGTGATGGTGGGTGACCTGCGCTTCGGACGTACGATTCACTCGCTCATAGAGGGGATGCGCTTCTTCTCACCTCGCTTTACCTTTGTCGCACCGCCTGAGCTAAGGCTCCCCGAGGAGTATAGGCAGTATTGCGATGAGCATCATCTGCGCTATGAGGAGACTTCTCTCTTTACTCCTGAGGTGATTGCCGATGCTGATATACTCTATATGACTAGGGTGCAGCGGGAGCGCTTTACCGATATGGAGGAGTATGAGCGTGTCAAGGATGTCTACATACTTAATAAGGAGATGCTACAAGGCACTAAAGACAATCTACGTATCCTCCACCCGCTGCCACGTGTTAATGAAATTGCGATTGACGTGGACAGCAGTCCCAAGGCGGAGTACTTTCGCCAAGCCCAGAACGGACTCTACATACGTCAGTCGATACTTTGCGAGGTACTCGGTATAGAAGTTGATAAATAACTGTACACTATGAAAGCTAAGACTCAAGACGCACTAAGCAAGCAGCAAGAGGGGATGATGGTTACAGCCATCTGCAATGGTACCGTGATAGATCATATACCCCCCAAGAAGCTCTTTAAGATAGCCCATCTTCTACAGCTCG
The DNA here is from genome assembly GCA_900538385.1 of uncultured Porphyromonas sp. Lineage (GTDB taxonomy): Bacteria > Bacteroidota > Bacteroidia > Bacteroidales > Porphyromonadaceae > Porphyromonas. Next base: position 4,655 of record UWSO01000057.1, on the reverse strand, counting down.
AGGATATGGAAGAGCCTATCACGATCGGCAACAACTTAGATAGTCACTATCTGGGTAAGAAAGGGATTATCAAGATTTCTGGGAGGATGCTCTCCGATGAGGAGGCAAGTCGCATAGCGCTTATTGCTCCAGATGTACATATCAACATTATTAAGGACTACGAGGTGGTCGACAAGCGGACGCTACATCTGCCTGAGGAGATCATTGGCTTTGTCAAGTGTCCTAATGCCAAATGCATTACAAACAATGAGCCTGTGCGGACTCACTTTCACCTGATAGATGCCGAGCATGAGGTACTACGCTGTCACTACTGCGGGCGCAAAGTATCGGAGGAGCGTATCGAACTACTCTAAGCAAAGAACTTACTAACAAACAAATACTTAATACTATGACAAATCAAGCTACAGCCACCAAGTCTCGTCGTGGTCTGACGACGACAATTATCATCGTGGCAGTCGTACTACTCCTAGTCTTCTGGGGGGTAGGACAGTACAACTCGATCGTGGTGCTAGACGAGAAGGTCAATACCTCGTGGAGCCAAGTGGAGAATCAATACCAGCGCCGTGCCGATCTCATCCCCAATCTTGTCGAGACTGTCAAGGGCTACGCCTCTCATGAGCGTGAGACCCTCGAGGGGGTGATCAATGCGCGTGCTAAGGCTTCACAGCCCATCATACAGTCTGGCGAGGGGATGACTCAAGAGCAACTCAATCAATTCCAGCAAGCTCAGGGAGACCTAACCAGTGCACTCAATAAACTGATGGTTGTAGTGGAGCGCTATCCCGAGCTGAAGGCTGACGAAAACTTCCGTCAGCTACAAGCTCAGCTAGAGGGTACAGAAAATCGTATTACGACGGCTCGCATGGACTTCAACAATGAGGCGCAGCAGTACAATACGAAAGTACGTCGCTTCCCAACGAATATCTTCGCAGGGATCTTTGGCTTCCGTCAGCGTCCTTACTTCCAGGCTGAGGCTGGTGCTGAGCAAGCTCCTCAAGTAAAGTTTTAGTTGTTAGAGATTAGAGGTTAGAAGTTAGAGGTTAGAGATGAGACCTTCCTAGCCCCTATCCCTTCTAATCTCTAACTTCTAATCTCTAATCTCTAACTCCTCCCCCTATGAAGCACACCTTACTCTTACTCGGACTACTGCTATCCTTTTGGGTACTACCTGCCCAGAAGGCTGTCTCGTGGGAGGATATCCCCAACGTACAACTACAGGACAGCACGCAGTTTGTCTCCGACGTAGCGCACATCATCGAGCCCGAAGCACGACAACGGATCAACGAGACGCTCCTAAGCATGCGCCAGACGCATGGTGTGGAGGGCGTCGTCATCACCCTTCCCTCCATCGGTCAGGATCGCTCTATCGAGGATCTCGCACGGGAGATACTTCGTGGCTGGGGCGTAGGCTCTAAGATAGACAATAGTGGCTTCGTCATGCTCATCTCGCTAGATAGTCGTCAGATACGCATAGAGACGGGCTACGGACTAGAGGGCGTGCTACCAGATGCCCTCTGTAGTCAGATCATCGCTCATCGTATGGCGCCACACTTCAAGCGTGGTGACTACAGTACAGGTATCCTCTCTGGTGTGCAGGCGATACAAGAGACTATCACGGCAAACTACGAGGGTGCGACTCGCACCGATGGTACCGAGGAGGATCAGGTGGCGGAGGGCGTATTCAATGGATTGGTAGTCCTCTTGGTGCTGATCCTCTGTGTCGTCATGTTGGTCTCCTACAAAGACGAGCAGACAGCTCCGGAGCAGCGTATCAAACGTCTCAATAGGCAGATCTTAAGCTTTGTATTCATAGCTATGATCGCTATGATCGGTGGAAGCTTCCTCTTGATAGCCAGCGCCATCGTCGTACTCCTCGCTCTCTACGCTATCCTGCGCCATCGACTCTCTCAAGAGGCGCTCCGCTGTAAGACATGCCATCAAAGCAAGTTACAGAGTCTCTCAGACACTGCTAAGCTATCACTGCTCACGCCCGCACAGCAACTAGAGGAGCGACTCGGCAGTGTGCACTATCTAGTCAAGCAATGTGATAATTGTGGCGCCGTGGAGCGTTATGGAGAGGTAGCTGGAAACTCCCCCTACAAGCGCTGTCCGCACTGCGGAACTTATGCCATGCAGCGCATCGGAACGCACCGACTGCGCTCTACTGATCGGCATATCGCCTATATCCATCGTCAAGAGTACCACTGCCTCTATTGCGATCAAGACCACCACACAGACGAAACAGTCTACAAACAGAATGACTCTGCCCTAGGTGGAGCTATACTCGGAGGTATCATCGGTAACTCTCTCGGACGAGGCGGCTTCGGTGGTGGTTTCGGTGGTGGCGGTTTCGGAGGCGGAGGCTTCGGCGGCGGCTCGGGCGGTGGCGGTGGTGCCACTGGGGGCTGGTAAACTTCTACTACACCTTATATCTTAGGCATTATGTCAATACTACTATACTTCTTACTGCTCATCCTAGGCTTGGTCATGATCACAGCTGGGGCAAACTTTCTCACCAATGGCTCTGTGACGATCGCTGAGCGACTGGGCGTGTCGCAGCTGGTGATCGGTCTCACGATCGTAGGCTTTGGCACCTCAGCCCCTGAGCTAGTCGTGAGCATCACCTCGGCTCTGGCCAACAAGCCGGACATAGCCATCGCCAATGTGGTGGGAAGTAACATCTCCAATATCCTCCTGATACTAGGCGTCAGTGCTACGATCTATCCGATCCGTGTGACACACGATGCTATGAAGCGTGATATACCGATCGCTATGCTGGTCACAGCCATCTGTCTAGTCATGGCGAGCGACCATCTCCTCACGGGAGGCTTCTCGGGCAACATCATCGATCGTGGCGATGGTATCGTACTCCTCTGCCTTCTCATCTTCTACCTTTATCTAGCCTTCATGTCTGCGGCTAAAGAAAAGGCACCTGAGCCTGACCTCTCATCGCTAGAAGATGATCCAGACAAGTCTAAGGCAAAGCATGCGACTAGGACACTGCTACTCTCTATCGCTAAGGTCATCGGGGGACTCGCTCTACTGATCTTCGGTGGACGTCTATTCGTAGATAATGCCTCTAGTATAGCACGCTCGTGGGGTGTGAGCGAGGCAATCATCGGACTCACCATCGTCGCCATCGGTACCTCACTGCCAGAGTTGGCTACATCCGTTGTAGCAGCCGTCAAGCGTCAACCCGACTTGGCCATCGGCAACGTTGTGGGGAGTAGCATCTTCAACATTCTCTTCATCCTCGGAGCCTCTGCCACGATCACGCCCCTAGTACCAGCGGGTATACAGCTCCTGGACTATCTGATGATGCTGGTGGCTGTCTTCCTGCTCTTTATCTTCAGCAACGTCCTCGGACGAGCCATGATCAGCCGCAAAGAGGGCATTGCACTGCTCGCCGTCTACGTAGCCTATATGACCTACCTCATAGTACAGTCTCTATAGAAAGCGTTACTGCTCAATCAAAGTCAAAAACAGTGCACAACGAGGGGGCTCAATTGCAAAGAAGCAGTTGAGTCCCCTCATTTCTATTCTAAGTTTTATTACTACTCAGATTTAGATTAGTCTGCGACTCGTCGCTACAGCAATAGCCTCGGAGATATTGCTCACTCCAAGCTTTTGAAAGAGAGCCTTGCGGTACCCCTTGACAGAGTCTTCGGAACGGTGGATAATTTGTGCGATCTCTCCCACGGACAAGCCTTGGTGAGCTAGACTGATTACGGCTTTCTCCTGTTCATTGAGTGTCAGATCTTCCATTTGCCCCCACCGTCCAGTCTTGGCGGATAGTCTCCATCGCTTGTTTGAATTAACCGCAGAGATATAAGCCTCTCCCACTTCTCGCGTGTGAGCTAGAGAGACGAGACAGAGCGAGAGCCAAATTTTTCCTGTTGCGTCCAGCCGAAGGGGCGTGAGCTGATGATTGATTAAGATGGGTTCTTTAGACTCGGCGGGTATAATCCGAAAGTTGTAGGATATGGTGTACTCCGTGCGCTCCGCAATAGCTATCCCCTTGAAGAATTCAAATCCAGCCTGATTGACACGCTGAAGGAATGCTAGATCCTCCTCGGGAACATGCCGATAGTAAAACTGATATCCCTCGCTCATCACCTCGTCGACAGACTCACCACATAGGAAGAGCGGATTGCTCGAGATATAGAGGAAGTTCAGTTTGTTGTAGTCAATGATATAGAGGGACTTGTAAGTAAGCCGAGCCAAAGCCTTAGCAGACTCCACATAGAGGTGTAGGTCCTGGTATAGCGCTTCGTCTACTTGGGGTCGTGTATCTTCTGGAGGACTCAGTCGGTCGTTTTCGTTGCAAGGGATATTCATATAGGGGGCTCTCTTCTTGTGAACAAGCGACGCAAAGGTACTCATTTCATACTAGACCATTACCCGAAAGGGTAAGACCTCAATCTTGCAAATTCCACGCATCGTCTGCTAGTGGTGACGCACGGCTCGTGCGTCCTTACGACGGGGTACTCATCGAGCAGGCATTTCAAATCTCCAGCCAAGAAATTCCAAATTCCTCGCTGGATATTTTTCGTTTTTCAGGGAGGCGTTGGAAATTTCTTCGGACTTATCATTTCATTCTTCCGAAGTTTCATTTGATTCTTCCGAAGAAATTTCCATTCCTTCGGTGGAGAATT
>UWSO01000056.1 GCA_900538385.1 uncultured Porphyromonas sp. | reverse complement strand
TTCACCAATATCATTGAGACTGACAAGTTCCCTACAGGAATAGAGACACCTCAGGTGGACCATGCCGGGAAATACAAGATCTATGGAAGAGACGGCCGACTGGTCATTGAGGCGACGGAAAGCCTTTCCTCTTCGGTTCCGTATGCTGTTTATGCCATAGATGGGACGCTGATAGCGCAAGGAAGCTTCACCACCTCTCATTCCATCCCAATGCCGTCAAGAGGTACCTATATAGTCCGCATCGGTAACTCCATTCATAAAACATTGCTGTAAAGTCCCGTAGGGCCCTTAGTATCAGAACGAAAGAAGCGACATTCTGTATTGACCGACAAGGCGCATGAAGATGCCAAAAGAAACTATACTTAGGGAAAGCTCTAAGCTGTTCTTAGCAGTAGAAACAAACGAGGTTGCGCTTGACAGCTAAAGCATGCAGCTAATCGAACCTACATAACCAACATAGATTATGGACAGTATACTCTCTATAAGAGGCTTGCGCTTTGGTTACCAAGGCAATCCAATACTCCGAGGGGTGGATCTAGAGGTCCCTGCGGGCTCTATATTCGGCTACTTGGGTAAGAATGGAGCGGGCAAGTCTACGACGATCAAACTACTCTTGGGACTGCTCCCATTGGATGAGGGGGAGATACTTTTTAAGGGTGTAAACCTTAAGAACTCCCCCTTACTGCTACGCTCCAGTGCTAGCGGCATGATTGAGCACCCCTCTTACTATCCTTTTCTCACCGTCTCTGAGAACCTTGACTATCTAGACAAAATATTTCGAATGGGACGGGAGCGAAAGGACGAAGTCCTGTCTCTCCTTAGTCTCAGTGAGCATGCCGACAAGAAGGCACAAGCACTCTCGTCGGGTCTGAAGCAACGTCTAGGCTTGGCGATGTGTCTCTTCAAGCGTCCTGAGATGCTGATCCTCGATGAGCCTCTTAATGCACTCGATCCTCAGGGTATCTATGAGCTTAGGAATATCTTGGCCAGACTTAATCAAGAGGAGGGGGTGACCATCTTTCTCTCTAGTCATATCCTAGAGGAGCTGGAGAAGTTGGCTGATCAAGTCGCAATCATTAAGGAGGGTAAGATACTCTATCAAGGAGGCATTGAAGCGCTTACCCAAAAGCAACCCGATATCGTATGTCTCAAGCTGGGCGATAGCGCACTGATGACGCAACTAGGATACGACTCTAGATTCACACTGCTGCGGGTATGTGATACGCATCATGTCGAGTTTGAGGTAAAGGACGAAGAGGAGTTTGCTCGCCTACTCGCCACACTCAGTCAAGACGGCATCTCTATCTATAATGTAACGCATAGGGGGTCGGCTCTTGAAAATGCTTTTATCCACCTTACCGAATAGCGCCACTATGAAGTCTCTCATACCACTATCCAACATACTACAAGCAGAGGTCTATAAGACTCTGCGCAATAGACGCATTGTGACGCTTTTGCTATCGCCACTAGTTTTCTATCTACTGATACTCCTCTATGCTATTTACAAGGGGCGGACGGGTCTTTTAGATGCTACGGCATTTGCCTATGATGGTAATCCGTGGCTGATGATTTGGTCTCGCTATACACTCCCGCTACTATCCCTCGTGCTACCACCAGCCATCGTGATCCTATCTTATATGGTATGCGAGTTGGAGTTTCAAAACGATAATATCAGAACCCTCTTTGCATTCCCTATAGTTAAGTGGAAACTCTATCTATCCAAAGTCCTTTCGCTCTCGCTACTCACGGTAATCTTGTGCCTAGTTACTTGGCTTGGCTTCATCTTGGGAGGATACCTACTTGGGCTTTTGATACCTGCCTACAAGTTTACAGACTACTCCATTTGGATTGGCTCGACACAGCTATTGGGACGCATTCTACTCGCATCGCTCAGCGTTGGAGCATTGGGACTTATTGTCAGCTTGCTAGCGCGTAGTTTTACGCTACCTATCCTGCTGGGATTTTTCTTGACCGCCTTTGCTGTTTTTATGACCAACGAACCTTCGGGGGCCTATCTTCCCTTCGCTACCTTCACATACTTAGCTTCGATACGACCTGTGGAGGAGCTTACAAGCTTCGCTCTGAGAGATGTGGTAAACCTCCTCTCTTGGGGAATTGCCTTAGTGATAGGTTATCTCTGCTTTACTCCTGAGAAGAAACAACTATGGGGCAAACATTAAACTCACATGATATGATGAAATCAACCCTTATCCGCAAAGCCCTGCTAGTGATGGGGCTATTGCTTACCGCACTATCCGTCTCGGCGCAGAAGGCTCCTTGTCAGATCAGTGGCGTCGTTATGGACTCCGTACGTCACGAGGCGATAGCCTACGCTACGATTGAGTACAAACTACTAGACGAGCAGTTGACAGGCGGAGCTGTGAGCAATGAGCAGGGACACTTCCAGATGGCACTACCCCATACGGGTAGCTACCAGCTAACGATTAGGTCGGTTGGCTTTCTGACTAAAGAGATGCGGGTCACGGCGCAGGCGGGACAGAACAGTCTAGACACGATCTACCTAGCACCCGATGCTCAGACTCTAGACGAGGTGCAGGTGGTGGCGCGACGCAAGCTCATCAAACTCTCTCCCAAAGGCTTGACCTATGATATGAAAAACGACGTCTTGGCTCAGACGGACAATCTCCTCTTTGCTCTGCGCAAGGTGCCCCTCGTCACTGTAGATGGAGAGGGAAATATACGTGTCAAGGGGTCGTCAAACTTCTCCGTCTACATCAACGGCTCGCCCTCTCGTGTTGCCTCGATGAACCCCACGGAGGTCTTGCGAGGCATCCCCGCCAGTAGCGTCAAGGGTATAGAGGTGATCACACAGGTAGATGCTCGCTACGACGCCTCTGCTGGAGATGCTATCATCAATATCATCACTGAGAGCAAGAGCCTAGATGGGTACAGCGGCCTAGTCTCTCTGATGGGCTCTACAATCCCCAATATCAATGGCACCTCAAGTCTGACTCTCACTAAGGGTAAGCTTAGCGTAGCGCTCAACTACAACTATGACTATACGCGTCATAAGGATCAGCCTGTGGATGTGTCTAGACGTACATTCCAAGGGGATAAGACGACCAGCCTCTTCAAGTCCTCCGAGGTAGCTGGTAGTAACAACGATGGTGTCTTCCAAAACCATGTCGGTAGCTTGATGGGAGAGTACGCCATAGATAGCCTGAATAGTCTCTATGCTGATGGGCACCTCTTCGTCTCATCGGTCTACACCATAGGGCTGTCTCAGCAGACTTTCGATCGTCCTAATGAGCCTACACGATATGCCACGTCGCTCAATCAGATGCGCTTGACCTCTGGCTCTGTAGAGGGTAACCTTATTTATCGCAATCTCTATGCAGCGGACAAGCAGCCCCGCTTCTCGATAGGTTATCGCTACGCTTACAACCCAGACCAGAGGTACAAGGAGTGGACTGAGCGTCAGTACCGAGATGGCTTCACCAGCTGGGAGAGCTCTCCCTATGATGAGACACGACGTATGGAGCGTTCGCGCGGAGGTCTGAGCGAGCATGCCCTGCAGAGCGACTATCAGTTCATCTGGAGTGGAGGACACGCTCTGCAGATAGGGGTCAAGGAGGTGCTACGACTGGGTAGCTCTCGCCCTGAGTACCATCTTTGGAACGAAGGCAAGGGCGACTGGCAAGAGGTGAATGACCCGCTCTACCGTCAGGGAGACATGAGTCAGCTGCAGAGCCTTACGTCAGCTTATGCCAACTACGCTTGGCAGGGTGAACGCTTCGCTCTCTCCGCTGGAGCACGAGGCACGCTGGTCTATGACAAGATAACTTTCTCGCAAAACAGTGAGGGAGACTTTCACAAGACGGGCATAGACCTGATCCCTACGGCTACGCTCTCCTACATGCTCACTGACCGCCAGCAGCTCTTCCTCTCTTACAAGATGAGCCCTATCCGTCCCTCTATCTGGCGTCTCAATCCTTATCGAAGTCAGGTGACAACCTACGACATCTCTTTTGGCAATCCTTACTTGCAGTCGGAGCTACATCACAATGTAGACCTCTCCTATACATTCTTTTCGAACCAACTCTACCTCAGTCTAACGACGGGCTATGAGCAAACCAACAATGCGATTATGTCCGTGAGGTATAGAGACCCCAAAAGTCCAGAGATACTGTATCATACCTTTGCTAATGCAGGCTTGCACCGTGTGCCGAACGCTTCGCTTTGGATGAACTGGCGTCCTATCATGCCCCTCTCGCTTACGTTCTTTTGGAGTTGTAGGTATCACCTCTTCGACTATCCTAGTGAAGGTCTCTCTCAGCGGAACTGGGAGAACATGCTGTCCGCCAATGTGGATGTCACGCTCCCCAAGTCGTGGTACCTAGGAGCTTCGTGGTACTACTATGCCAATCCGCCGACACTCCGCACGACCTACTCATACAGCCATGGGTATAGCTTCTACCTGAAGAAGAGCTTCTGGGACGACAAGCTGGATCTAACCTTGACGGCTCAGCACCCCTTCTCGAAATACATACGCTTCGAGACGAAGCAGTGGGGTGATGACTTCGAGTATAACCAAAGGAATATGATCCAAGCGCGTGCTATCGGTCTAAAGATCACGTACAACTTCAACTCGGGCAAGAGTCGCAAGGTGACGCGCAACGAGTCTCTCGCCACCTCCGACCTAGACCAGAGGACAGGTGTGCAGTAGCCTAGACTCCGCAGCTCTCACGAGTAGTCCGATGTAGGGTCGTGGGTTGGGTAGTAGGGTAGAGCTTTGGGGGCTATTTTGTATCTTTGCCTATCATAATTACTGCCGATTCCTATTCTACTTAATCCATAATGAAAAAGGTACGACTACATCGCGAGGGGGTGGGACTCCTCATCTCTTTCTTCCTCATACTGACGTTGGCTTGCTGGGCAACCTTTGTCTTTGTGCCCTTTAAGGGGGTGTTTATCTTGACCCTACTGGTGTCGCTCGTGGTGATGGGGCTAGCGCTAAACTTCTTTCGCTTCCCTCGGCGTAGCAACAGCGAGGCGGCCAATAGACGTCTCATCGTAGCGCCAGCCGATGGCAAGGTGGTGGTCATGGAGGAGGTCGAGGAGCCTGAATTGCTGGGACGCCGCTGTCTCAAGCTCTCGATCTTTATGTCGCTCTACAATGTGCATGCTAACTGGGTCGCCTGCAATGGCACGATCACCCATGTGGAGCATCAGAGCGGTGCCTACTACAAGGCTTTTCTTCCTAAGAGTAGTGTGCTCAATGAGCGGTCGGCAGTGATCATCCGTACAGATGGTGGTCATGAGGTGCTAGAGCGTCAGATCGCTGGGGCTGTGGCACGTCGTATCGTCACTTACCCGAAGGTGGGCGACGAGGTGACGGTCGAGGACTTCCTTGGCTTCATCAAGTTTGGCTCACGCATTGACCTTTACCTGCCACTGGGTACGGAGATAGCGATCAAGATAGGCGACGAAGTGGTGGGCGGTGAGACAACGCTGGGCTATCTGCCTCAGTAGGCACGCTTCTTGCTGTATGAAGATTAAAACAACGCTGTGATGAAGATCAGACAATTTATCCCGAATCTCCTAACGCTGTGCAACATCCTCTCGGGGGCGGCAGCTATCATCTCGATCCTATACTATAAGGAGTACCAGATGGGTGCCATTTGGATTGCTGTGGGTGCTTTCTTTGACCTGCTCGATGGTATGGTGGCACGTCTCCTGCATGCGACCTCTCCAATAGGCGCTGACCTAGACTCGCTCTCAGATGTGGTGACCTTTGGCTTAGCACCGGCACTCTTAGCTCTCTGCACGATGGAGGGGAGACTCTTGGCGAGTGGATATGCAGCGTCTACGGCTCTGATGATGTCGCTACCTTTTCTCCTGATCTTACCTTTTGCAGCCTACCGCTTGGCACTCTTTAATAATGATACGGGGTCGAGCAACTACTTTCGTGGGCTACCGGTGCCTGCCTCTGCGCTCTTGTGGATCGGCATCTCGCTCTCCTCTTGTGCCTGTGCGGTGGATACGCTTTCGCTGGTGACTAGCTACGGATTGCTGCTTCTCTCCTGTATCCTGATGGTGAGCCGTATGCCGATGCTCTCGCTGAAGCACCTAAGCGCACAGATGAAAGCACCTCATGGTACGATCATCCTCATCGCATGGGGCGCTATCCTAGTCCCTGCGGGCTGTCTCTATATGTGGCTAGGCTCTGTGGCTAGTACCCTACGCCTAGTGATGTTGCTCTATATCATCGTCTCACTCGCGATCGGTCGGCAGATCAAGAGCAATTCGGACGCTATCGATGCTGCGGCTCAACAATAACACCTTAATCTAACCCCGATATGGAATTCTTACTTGGTCTGATCGTTGTCATAGGGCTTACATACTTGCTCTTTAGATACTTCGCCCCTCGTATATTACAGTGGATGGTAAAGCGATACATTCAGCAAGCAGACCCGCACGTTAAGTCACGAAAAGCTCCTCGTAAGGGGTGGCACTCAGCTGCTTCACAGCAAAGCTCAGCGGACGCACAGTCACAGCAGGGCAAGCTCGACATGAAGGATATAGCAAAAAAGAAATTTGAGAAGGACCAAGGAGAGTACATAGACTTTGAGGAGGAGTAAAGGCACCCTTACCGAATATTTAGAACCTATTGCTGCCCGACTAAAGTCTAAGGCAGTGGCACAACAAAGGAGGCTCAATCGCTGATAAAAAAAGCGGTTAAGCCTCCTTTCTTTCGATTCGGGCTGCTCCCCAAAGCTTGCCACAAGTACGAACTTGTAGCCCTCTGCGAGGATACACGGATAGTCACTCAGTTGTATCGTGCTGGTTCCGTAGCATATACGAGTTCCAAAAGTAGTTCCCCTCTTGGAACTTTTTAGTTCCAAGGGAGGACCTTTCGAGTTCCAGCGGAGGAACTTTTCAGTTCCAACGGTGGAAATTTTCAGCTCCTCCGTTGGAAAGATATGGCATTTGACGAGTAGCAACTTGTAGGGACGCACGGTCTGTGCGTCCGTCCCCGTTAAAACCCTGACGCTGTAACTTTTGACACAACGGACGCACAGACCGTGCGTCCCTACTTTAAGTTTGCAGAGTGAAAAGAATTCGACCCGAGATTAGGTCAGTTGAACGGGTTGTTCTTACCTTTGTTGTAGTAAGGTAAGGACAGCAACCAGAGGGTAATCTATCGTCCCTACGAGGCTTCGAGCCTAAGCTCTGTTAGAGACCCTCTGGAGTTCAGCTACTCGAGACTCATTAGAAAGAAAGGCTCAGAGCCTAATTAAAGTAATAGCCTAATGTAGCCTAGCTGCCTTATCCATATTCAGACACAAAGTTATGAAAACATTCTTCATCGGCATCGACGTATCCAAAGAAAAACTGGATGCCACCCAATAGTGTCCTAAACGTTTTTGGCGGGCGAAGGGTGTAAGATAGCTGTCAAGTGGGTCAATCGCTCCTTGACATTTGCTGCAAAAACGGGGGTATCCCCCCCTATGCTATTTCGGGCTCGTCTGGAGGCGGTGAAAACGGCTCATTTATCCACTGAAAGAGGTCGATTTTGGTGAACGTGTTGAGTCTCAAAGATGCTGTTAAGTTGGAGAGACACTAGGGGTGTTTTGCTATTCGCTTGAGATATTGAAGTAGGAGAATCGTAATCAGAGCCGTCCAAATCTGAATCTCGACAGCGTTTTGAGAGGTCCCCAGAAAGCTCTTGATATGCAGGTTTTGCTTGAGGTTTCTAAAGAAGATCTCAATCTTCCAACGTGAGCGATATAGTGCTGCAATAGTGCTGGCTGCGTGCTTAAAGTCATTGGTATACAAATCAATCGTGTAACCTCCTTGAACATTGTAGATGCCTATCCTACGAATCTTCTTAGGGTACTTGCTTC
>UWSO01000055.1 GCA_900538385.1 uncultured Porphyromonas sp. | reverse complement strand
ATTTCTTCGGAAGAATCAAATGATACTTCGGAAGAATCAAACAATACTTCGGAAGAATCAAATGATACTTCGGAAGAATTTGCGGTTTTCTTCCCTGGATATTTTTAATTTCCTCGGGAGCTATTCGGATAAGTTGCGGCAGTTGGCAAATGAACTTTTGGCAATGTCGGGACTTTTCTCTACCTTAGGGGTCGATATAACGAGTATAACAGATGAAATCAATACAATTCATACAGAAGTCTCTCCTGCTCATGGCAGCACTACTCACGCTCAGTGTCGCCTGCACTGCTCAAAGCAAGGAGCAGCAAGAGACTACCAAAGCCGAGATACTGCATATCAATGCCAACTATATGCGCGAGCATATCTACGACTTTGAGGCGCACCCCGACACCTTCGTATACAAGGGTGACAAGCCCGCCATCATCGACTTTTACGCCGACTGGTGCCGTCCTTGTCGCCAGCTTGCTCCCAAGCTACAGAAGGTGGCCGACCGATACGCTGACCAGCTCGTCGTCTACAAGGTCAATGTGGACGAGAACCCGCAGCTGGCCGCACTCTTTGGTGTCCAGAGCATCCCGATGGTACTCTTCGTACCACTCAACGACCTACCCTACAAGAGTCTCGGAGACCTCCCTATGGATCACATCGAGGGGCTCCTCGGCAAGATAGGCATCAAAACGAATAACCAGTAAAACACTCAATACACAGTAACTATAAACCAAACAAACACTATGTCTACAGTAAAATTTCAAGATAAGATCACAGTCACCCTCGCTGGTGAGCAACCTAAGGTAGGAACGATGGCTCCCAACTTCGAGCTAGTCCGCAAGGACCTCTCCACGGCCAAGCTCTCAGACTATCGTGGCAAGCGCGTCGTCCTCAACATCTTCCCCAGCATCGATACCGGTGTCTGCGCAGCATCTGTACGTCGCTTCAACGCTGAGGCTGCTAAGCTCGACAATACCGTCGTCCTCTGCATCTCTCAAGATCTACCCTTCGCACAGGCTCGCTTCTGTGGCGCTGAGGGTCTGGACAATGTCGAGACACTCTCTTCCTTCCGTTGCTGCACGGTTCCCTCTTCAGAGCCTGCCTTCTGCAAGGGCTACGGACTAATGATGCAGGACGGACCTCTCGCAGGGCTACAGGCTCGCTGCGTCATCGTCATCGACGCTGACGGCAAGGTCATCTACGAGGAGCTAGTTCCCGAGATCACCCAGGAGCCTAACTACGACAAGGCTATCGCTGCGCTCAAGTAAGCACACGCACCACCGCTCTTTGAGGCGACGGCATCACTGCCGCCTGTCTCCTCACATACGACAGTGGCACCACGCCCCAGACATTACGCTATGGAGCATGGTGCCACTCTTTTTCTCTAATAACATCACCATATCTTATGAAAAGAACAACCATACTATTACTTCTCCTCACCACACTCTGTCAGTTGCTCGGAGCTCAGGTACAGGTACCTAAGCCTAGTGATGCAGACTTTGCTACGAGCAACCTATTAGCCGTTTATGATGGCGATACGCGCATCGCAACTATCTGCCGTGAATACATCGTTGACAGCAATCTCAAAGAGGGCGTTGTTGCTGACGTCCTCTACCTAGCTAATGCAGATGGCTCCACCAACTACGCCTTCGGTTACGACCTTAAGGAGGCGATTCACTACAACTGGGATCTAGCCAAAAACAGCTGTGATCGTCTTCATGTAGATATGGAGTACGAGGGACTCTTTATCTCCCCGACCCTAACCGTTAGCTACGCTAAGCTCGCTAACGCTCGTAACGCCACACTCAAACCTCTGCTTCTCACCGACCAGCGAGGAGACGAGACCACAAGCTATGGCATCGTCAAGGTTGGCGCACAGCTGTGGATGCGGGAGAACCTCGCGACCCTGCGCTGGCGTGACGGCTCGGCTATTACGACTGGACTTACCAAGCCACAGTGGCTGAGTACCAAAGAGGCTGCAGTATGTTATTACAACAACGACCTCAACTTACTCGCTTCACATGGAGCTCTCTACAACTTCTTTGCCGTAATTGATCCTCGTGGACTAGCTCCCGAGGGGTGGACTGTACCTAGCGACGATGAGTGGCACTCGATGATACAGTACGTAGACCCCAAAGGCTTTGAGCCCAACCCTGATGACCTAAGTCGCGAGTCCGAGCACGCAGGCTTACTACTCAAGAGTACTGAGGGGTGGAAGGTTGCCCCCGTACCTGACGAGGGCGCTGTCCTCAAGCAGGGCAATAACTTGACAGGCTTCAATGCACGCCCCATGGGTAGCACATCACAGTCTAAGTGGATGGACTACTCTGCTGAGGGGTTGCAAGCGTACTTCTGGACCTCATCAACTTATGAGAATAATGCACTTTTCAGACGATTCTACTGGGATGAAGATATTGCAAACAGATTTTTTGAGAGCAAGAACTACGGCTACTCTGTCCGTTGCGTCCAGCCTGCCACAAAAGTAGAGATCGTACCCTCCGCTCCGCAAGTTATAACTGGCGTACAGCTAGAAAGTGGTATCAATGCTCAGACGCCCTTCATGATTCGTGCCGTCAGCAAGAGCGGTGAGATCGTAGTCACAGACGCTTCTGGGACCAAGCACCCCTTTACGGTGGACAAGAGCATTGACCAGCTCATGGGAGGTGTCGGCACGCTCGTTTCCCTACCCGCCTCAGAGCACAATGGCAAGCTAACCATCTCTGGCGACCTCATCTATCTCGACCTCTCGGGACAGGAGATCACATCGTGTCAGATCGAAGAGGCGAACCTACTACAAGCTCTCATACTCAACAATAACAAGCTCACCCAGCTAACGCTCCCCACGCTACCTGAACTGCGTCTGCTCTATGCGCACTCTAATCATCTGCAGAGCGTATCCCTAGGAGCGCAGCCACAGCTCACTGAGCTAGTTCTCATGACCAACCTACTCTCAAAGGTGGACTTATCACAGCTCCCCGCACTCAAGCAGCTAGGCATAGCGATGAACCAGCTTACAGAGCTAGACCTAACGCATAACGTAGCGCTTCAAGCCATAGACTGTCAGAAGAACAAGCTCACAGAGCTGCACGTAGCACACCTCACACAGCTCAAAGAGCTACACTGCTCTAAGAACAAGATAGCTACGCTCCCCATAGCGGATCTGACGCAGCTCGAGAAGATATACTGTGCGGACAACAAGCTCAAGACGCTTGACATCTCTAAGCTCAATAATCTCACAGAGATAAACTGTAGCAGCAATGAGCTCTCCACCCTTGATCTCAAAGGCAAGAAGGCGCTCACGGAGCTTTATGCCTTTACCAACCAGTTCACTCAGCTAGACCTCAGCGAGGCAAAAGCTCTTGAGACGATCAGCATAGGAGACAATCAGCTATCACAGTTAGCTCTCGTCGGTATGGGTCAACTTGTTTCTCTCTCGGCTCCTTTTAACAAGCTCTCTCAGCTGACGCTCACCGACTGCCCCAATCTCGGTGCCGTCTCTGTCTTTGCTAATAGGCTAGCAAGCATTTCCCTAACAAACTGCCCTAAGCTAACGATCCTAGAGATCAACAATAACCGCTTTACCGATCCACTACCTTTAGTGGAGAGTCTGCCGACGCATCCTGACCTAAAGGACAATGCCGGTTACATCGTCTTCCTCAACAGTGCTGAGTACGGCGACTTCCCCGAGGGCAATGTGAAGAGCGATGCCTTTATCTCCGCTGCCAATAAGAAGGGATGGGTCGTACTCAACGGAGAGACACCGATCACGACTCACATCTCCGAGGTTACCCCTGAAACGACAGGTCAGATCATCCCGACAGACCACGAGGGGTGCTACGAGATCGTCGGAGTAAGCCCCGCCTTGTGGCAAGTCTACACAGCAGAGGGACTGCTCGTAGCGACCAGCCGCCAGACACACGCTGACAACGTCATCGACCTCTCTCAGCTACCTCACGGAGTCTACCTCGTACGGTTTATCGCCCACGACGGCTCACAACAGAGCTACCGCATCGTCCGATAGACCGATATTGGTCCCATAGGCACAGTTCACTAAATAGAGTTAAAGCTGCCAGATAAAGGCTGAAGGCAGCTCCACGACGGAGGGCTCAATCGCTAAGTAATCGCGGTTGAGCCCTCTGCTTTTGTGCTGAGATGTAAGGAATCGAGAACTCAGAGGGATTGGAGATTTTCCACGTGGTTATCGTGCTAGCATCGTTTGAGTTCATTGCGCCTTATCGCTAAGGTTTGGGTGCTGGGTGAGCGTCCATTCGGAGATTATCGTTACTTTTGTAGCATTAATCAGTAGAAACTATGACGCAGGTATCAGATCTAGAGAATCGTCAAGCATATATCACCCAGCAGAGTGGCTTCATACGCCAGCTGCAGGAGGGGATGCACACCACGATCATCGGGCAGGAGCATCTTGTGGAGTCGCTCTTGATCGGCTTGTTAGCCGACGGGCATATCCTCCTCGAGGGTGTGCCAGGGCTTGCTAAGACACTCGCTATCACGACGCTCGCCAAGCTCATTGATGCAGACTACAGCCGCATACAGTTTACCCCCGACCTACTCCCGGCCGACCTCATCGGTACGCTGATCTACAGTCAGCGCAGTGAGTCCTTTTCGGTCAAAAAGGGGCCTATCTTCGCGCACTTTGTCCTCGCAGATGAGATCAACCGCGCTCCAGCCAAGGTACAGAGTGCGCTCCTCGAGGCGATGCAAGAGCGACAGGTGACGCTCGGCGAGGAGACTTATCCGCTGCCCTCGCCTTTCCTCGTGATGGCGACGCAAAACCCCATCGAGCAGGAAGGTACCTACCGATTGCCCGAGGCGCAGGTAGACCGTTTTCTCCTCAAGGTGGTGCTGGACTACCCCTCGCACGAGGAGGAGATGAAGATCATTGAGATGAATCTGGCTAGCCAGCTACCCACGGTAAAGCCTGTGACGACTGCCCAGCAGATCTTAGCAGCTCGCGAAGCGGTGCAGCAAGTTTATCTTGACGAGAAGATCCTCCGCTACATCGTAGACTTGGTGATGGCGACACGACATACGGAGAGTGTCCCCGCCCTACAAGGGATGATCGCCTATGGAGCTTCGCCACGTGCGTCGATTTCATTGGCAGCAGCTGCACGTGCATACGCTTTCATCGCTCAGAGAGCCTATGTGATTCCTGAGGATGTACGTGCCGTGTGCCACGACGTGCTACGTCATCGTCTCGGCATGAGCTACGAGGCCGATGCTGTCGGTATGAGTGCCGACAAGGCAATCGACGAGATCATCAACGTGGTACCGGTACCCTAAGGTCCAGTGCCTCTAACATCTAACCTCTAAAGTCTCATGCAAGATCTCTTGCGCAAAGTCAGACGCATCGAAATCAAAGCTCGAGGTCTCAGCCAAAACATTTTGGCTGGGCAGTACCGCTCGGCGTTTAAGGGTCGAGGGATGGCTTTTAGCGAAGTGCGAGAGTACTACGTAGGAGATGATGTGCGTGACATTGACTGGAACGTGACGGCACGCTATGCGCAGCCACATGTCAAGGTCTTTGAGGAGGAGCGCGAACTGACTATCATGCTCCTCGTAGATGTCTCTCACAGTCTAGACTTCGGCTCTACGAGTGAGACGAAACGGGATCTGGTGGCGACGATTGCTGCAACGATTGCTTTCGCCTGCATTCACAACAACGATCGTGTCGGGCTGATGCTCTACACAGACCGTGTGGAGCGCTATATCCCCGCAGGGCAAGGGCGTAAGCATGTGCTGCAGCTCATTCGTGAGATCCTGACTTACCGCCCCGAGCGTCACTCTACGCAGATCTCCTCTAGCCTAGAGATGCTCTCACGAGTGGTCAAGAAGCGTTGTTCAGCCTTTATCGTGAGTGACTTCATCACCGACCAACCGACCGATGCGGAGCGCGCCCTGATCCAGCGCACGGCTCGGAGACACGACCTACTGGCGATACGAGTCGTGGACAGACGAGACTACGACCTCTCGGCTATGGGCTTGACGCTCGTGCGTGACCTAGAGACGGGGGCGAGTCGCTACGTAGACACCTCGTCGGCACGCCTTCGTGAGCAGTATGCGACCAACTATACGAGCTTTGCCGCCGAGTGGGAGCGTCTGATGCGTGAGTCGGGCATCGACCACGCCATCGCCGAGACTGGCGAAGACATCATCCCCGTCCTCTCGCAGCTCTTCCGCAAGCGCATCTAACGAAGCGAGAATAAGGAATACCCTAGGCTTACAAATCTGTCTCTGGCAAAAAGCCTTCAGCCGCAAGCATCTTAGTAACAGACGGCATTAGGAGTCGATTGGCCAGTGAGAGTACATACTTACGCCCATTTTCCTCTTCAGGGGTTACGAGGGCATTGTCCATTAGCTCTCTAATCTTTCTAGAGATGGTACTCGGAGATTTACCTTGGAAGACCTCCTTCAAGTCCTTATTCATAACCACTTGCTTTCTAGCAACGACAGACAAGACCTCTGCCGTATCCCTATCTATTCGCCCGCTAGCCCAAGCATCTTCTATGGCTGGTTGTAAGATCTTGTCCTGCAAGTACTCGTAATCACTCAGCCGATTCACTTTTTGCAACTCATTGCGTAGTCCCGACAGGACATAGGTACACCACCCCTCCATGCCTTCATAGGTTCCCTTGTCAGCTTCGCTTAGATAGTGGTAGTATTGCTCTCGATTGGAGCAAAAGATCGCTGTGGGGTTGATAATCCTACCTGCTATGTCAACCCGAAATCCAGCTCGTAAGAGCATCACATAAGTAAACAAGCGCACGGTACGCCCATTACCATTACCAAAGGGGTGTATCCAGACAAACCGATGGTGTGCTTGTGCTATCTTGATCAAATCAAACTGAAGACTATCCTTGCGATTCACAAACTCCAACAAGTCTGCCATCAAATAAGGGACCCGATACGCTTCTGGAGGCGTGTGCGAGGAGCCACTGATACGCACCGAGTGCTCTCTATAAGCACCTGCATGACTATCCCCCTCGCCACCAGCACCAGAAGACAAGTCTCGAACGACCATAGCATGTAACTCTCTTATTAGCACCTCGTCAATAGGTCTAGACGCACAGTGCTCCTCGATAAAGAGTAGAGCCTCTTCAATATTCTTTATCTCCTTAAAGTCCTCTGCCTCCTGCTGTGTATGGCCTCCGTCAGGCTGCATCTCCAGATACGCAGCAACTGTCGTATTATTACCTTCAATTCTTGCTGACCCAACACTCTCCAGTACGTGAAAGAGCCTCTTGAGTTGCAAGAATACAATCGGGTGGGTCGTCGAGGATATCTGTAGCTGGCGCAAATGCTCCAACTCCAAGATCAACGTCAGCAACCCACTATCAAATCTCGGCTCGAATAGCCGAAGTTTATCTGCTCTCTCGCTCATAATAAACATCTATCATCTGCAAAGATACACATCTAGCACATTATACGCAATAGACGTTAGCTATCAGCAAGATACAAACGACACCTATAAATAAACATCTAGCACACTGTCCGAACAAAGATCTTTCATCTCAGTGAAGCGTTCAGTGCTTATTTACCTCCTATTCGTGAATTATCGGTACTTTTGTGGCGCTGTATGGTCTAGAGGCACATAGTCATCGGTTGCCAATCTAGATGCTTAAGTCTAATCTATGCGATATCGTCTACTATTATACATACTACTGATCTGTGGCGGCGGAGGTCTATGGAGCTTCGCAGCAGCACAGGATGTCGCCATCACGACTGAGCTGACGCCCTCGACGATTCAGATCGGCGAGTATGCACAGATCAAGATGACTATCCGCACGAATGACCTCGACAACACGCTCCTCGTGATACCCCAAGAGCGGCAGATGGGGCAGGCGGAGATGATTGCCTTTGAGGTGACCGACACGATACCGCTCCAGGGTACAGAGGTGCAGCTGAATGCACTGATGACCATCACTTCGTTTGCCGAGGGTATGGCGGAGCTACCTGCTTTTGGCGTGACGGTGGGCGGGGAGAGCTACTTCTCCAAGCCACTCTACCTCAAGGTGA
>UWSO01000054.1 GCA_900538385.1 uncultured Porphyromonas sp. | reverse complement strand
ATTGTTGATTCGCAGATGTCATCAAATCCGCCTTTGTTGTAGCTCTTGCCATATCCTCTTTATTCTTTGTTTGTCTCAAAGGTAAGTAAAAGGATGAAGATTCGGAACCTTGTTCGTAGATTCAATAACAAAAGCCCCCCAAAAGGTAACCGACAGACGGCAACACTTTCGGGGGCTTCTTTTCTTTGTCTTTGAGTACGAGTAGGCGACCAAAGCAAAGAAGCAAAAGAAAGTCGCAAAAAAGAAGATTACACTTCTTCCTAAGTTGGCTGTATTTCTATTGATGATGGTTTATCCTCCCTTTCATTGTTGAAGTTGAAAGTCCGTTGCTGAAGCTGTCCGAAGTTATCCTCCACGTAGATGTCAATCGTTTGGCGGTCAGTAGAGCGTGAAGTGTAATAGAGACGGAAGGCGTCTCTCGTGAGCGGATAGCGATCATTCGGTTTGAATACAGTGCCATCATCCATCTTCAAGCAACCCTTGCCATCCGGCTGGAAGTAACGGATCGTGTATTGCGTATTGGCAAAGCGACCACTTCTTTTGAGGCTACAGCGTATTTCAGCCGTTTCCCCCTTAGCTATGGAGTTCTGCACCGGCATCACTTCGAGCGAGAAGTCGTAAGCCTGCTGCACATCCAGCTCACGAGTACAAGCAGATAGACAAAAGAGGGCGAGGGCAATCCCTTCCACAGCCCATATCGTATTCACTAGGAACTTTTTCATTGTTGTTGGTAGTTAGATATTGAACTTGAGTCCTGCTGAGATAGCAGGACGAAAACGATGCAGGTCAGAGCCGAAGAGCAGTCTCCCTTGAGCTTTGAGGACGAAGAGCAGATTGTCTGTTAGGAACAGTTCCACCGAGCTATGTATCGCCCCACCATAAGTAAAGCGAGACCGATCAAGGAGTGTAGCCCCATCGGGGAGCAACCGTTTATCATCGTTCAGCTCTTCATAACCGCAGAGAGCGGATAACCCCAAGTAGCCAAAGACATTCTTCCCCCTATCTGAGAGTATCGGGTGCATATAGCCGAAAAGCAGGAGCGCATCACGCAGTGGAACATTGTAAGAGCGATAAGTCAACCCTTGCTGCTCATATTCCGCCAAGAGAAAAGCGTAGTTCGCCCGCTTGAAGTAGTGTGCGAACGCTAGACCTACCCCAAAGCTCTCCTTTGCGAATAGTTTCTCCCCCTTGATAATCGGCATAGAGCCGACCAACTCAACGCTATTTTGCCTAGGGATTAGTCGCTGTGCGTACGATGGTGTAACAGCAACCATAGCCACCATCACGCAGACCATCATAGATAACCATCTCTTCATCACCACTTCAGTTTAAGGTTATCAATCTTCTTAGTGAGCAAAAGGTCTTCAGGCTCCACATAGAAAGTGAGCGTGCGACTCCCGTTTCGCTCGTAGAGCGTCACTTCAAGCTGCTTATCCTCTGATAGTGTGAACTGCTCCAAGGCAAAGACTATTCTCTCAGAGCGTCCCGCTCCAATCCACATCACCTGATGAAAAGCACGTAGTGGCTGTAGTATTCGCTCCTGTATAGCTGTATGCTTCGCAACCTTCTTGTCCACCACCTTGAACGTAATGAAGTCCACCGCATACGGCATATTAGACTCATTATCCATACGGACATGGAAGTAAAGCAACCCATTGTGGGCATATAAGCCACGAAGAAGGAAGCGCATCCCGAATTGCTTTGCCCCAACATGCTTGATAATTCGCTTATCATTTTGGTAGATGCTCTTCATAATCAGCTTAACCAATATGGGCGACTCACTTCCCAGCTCTTTGAAGTAGATGTCCGCACGATTGCTCGGCAGTCTTCCCTCCGTAGGAGATAGAAAGTCCTTCATCTCTATGCTGAGCTTCTCTGGTTCATCCGCATACTTCACATTGAATGCGTAAAATGAGCCATCCTCGCAGATGACGCTCATATTGGTCTCCGTCTCAAACTCACGGACGGCAGCCTTTACACGCAGCACATTCTCCGCATCGTCAGCCTTCCCTGCAATAATGTTTTGCGACCCGAGGTCTACATAGCGTATAGCTGCAGGAAAGATGAGATGTACCGTCTTTTCAAACGTGACTTCTAGCCCGTAGGGCAATACGACCCGTCCATTCGGTATCGATCGGCTCATCCCTTGGTAAAGGTCTCCGTTGCTCAGTAGTTGATTGTTCCCCTCCACTTGTTGTGCCATAGCGGGGAGCATTATCGTAGCACAAGCTACGATAGATAAAATCCATTTCTTCATAAGTATATCAGTTGTTATTGTTAGAGTTCTAAAAGCTTACTTCGTCTGTACAAGGAATAGTCTATATCCCCCTTTGAGCGTCACCTTAATTGTTCGGAGCTTCTTCTGTAGTAGTTGTCCAGCTCCCTGCATCACCCCTCTAGTCACCTCGGAGATGATTTGGTCTTTAGCCGATGAGGAAAAGGTGAAAGAGGTTCCCATCGATCCCCCGACATTTGCCCCCATCTCCTTGAGTGCTGACACCTCTTCAGAGCCAGGGATATAGACTCCCATCTGTCCGTCTGTATCATAGGCAGATAGTTTGACCGGCAGAATGCGTCCATTCACCTCTATGCTCTTAATCAGCAGCTGCATTCGGTTGCCATCTATCTTAGCTTGTGCCATCAAGAGACTATGCTTCGGAATTGATATTTGCTGCACACGAGCTGTCTCCAGCAGGCGAAGAGCAACGTAGTCACCCTCTTTGAGGGTCGTTGTTTTGTCCACCACTACGCAAAGGGTATTGCGCTCGCCAGAGAGTGCGGAGCTATTAGAGAGCGAGTGAAAGCTCATATTCCGCTCCTTGGCTCCGTACATCTCCATAAACTCCTCGTCACTCATTGGCTGGTCCAGTGCTGAGACCAACGGCTTGTGGTCAGCTATTATCTCCATTGGAGCCTCTTCCTTGGTAGCTCCACCACTAGGCGGAGAGACCATCTGAGACTGCTCACCCATAGGCAGAGCACCATGGGCAGGAGAAGCACCAGCTGCGGGCAAGTACTTAGCCGCCATTTGGTAGCTCTTCTCCATAAGAGCTAGTTGCTTAGCTTCCTCATCATCGTCTTGTTGGCTAAGCTCTTGCAGTTCACGTCTGAGGTCATCAATCTCCTGTTGCATAGCTTCTCGCTCCTCCTCATAAGGGTCAGAGCCGTAGAAGTCCGCTAGCAGACGGTTGTTCTCCTCGTAGCGTTGCATCGAAGACTCAATCTTATTCCCAACGACCGCCTCCTGCGGGTCGCTCTCAGACGAGTTTCCCTCCTGCTGAAAGTACTCCGCCAGTCTCCCCACCTCCTCACGAGCTTGCTCCTCTTGAGTTGTATGGTCAACTAGTTCATAGGCTTTGAGTTTATTCTCCGTAAGCTTTTCGGTCGTAGCTTGTGGTATGTTGTCATTCAGCCCCTCACCAGCGTCCGTTTGCTCCTTAGTGGCGGGTGCAAATATAAACCACATAGCAAGGGCAAAGATAATCCCTAGCCCTGCGAAGACTAACACCTTCTTCAATTGTTCTTTCTGTTTATGCTCCATAGTTACTAATCGCTAAATGTTCCATTCTCTTGATGTAGGTTGTATCCCTCTGTATCGGGCTGTCCACCAGCTCTCCCATAGGGATAGGTGGCATCTCCTCACGGTGCGGGAGGAAGAACTGCGCCACCATCCAGATTGAGCAGACTAGGTAGACGAAACTCAGTCCGTAGACAATAATCTGTCGCTGCCTATTCGTTAGCATATTGCATCGCTCTCTTAGCCGTACTTGCCCTCTCAAATAGCTTCTTCTGAGGGTAGGTCTACTTCTTCGCTTCATAGTCTTATCGCTTGTAAGTTTGAATGTCACGATTCTCTCGCACGAGGAAGTGCTCCATCAGAAACCCTTGCGGATTGTTGTCCGAGCGAACTGAGTTTTGCAGCGAGCAGCTAGTCACCAAGCTCCGCTCCGTGACATTGCTCTGTCGGATAATAAACTGCCGAGCAAAGGTGGTTACTTCATAGGGGTATGAGTCAAAGTCACACCGTATGGAGTCAATCTCTATACGTTGGTTGACATTGCCCGAGATAGCTCGATTGTAGTACCCTTTCTCCGCTAGATCCTTGTAGTAGTTAAAAGCGGACTTGTCGCACAGTTGGAAAGCACGCTCCATATTCTTCTCGATAGCATCCTTGTCGGGCGCAATCGTGAAGAAAAGCTCGTGAAAGCGTCTTACATGCTCTCGAGCCTCCACCGGGCGGTTCATCGAAGCGTCTTGGCTAAGAGCCAGCATCAGAGACTTCCCTTGGTCTAGTACGTACACCTTCTCACGCTGCTTCTTAGCAAAGCTGTACGAAGCATAGACCGCATAGCTACTGACCGCTATGCAGACTATCGCAAAGATGATAGCGTAGAGCCTAATCTGCTTGAAAGAGGTCTCTATGTTTGTGAGTGATTTGAATTCCATATTCCATTATTCTAATTGTCTTATATCTAAAAACTTCTGAGGGGTGGTCTAGTGCCAATGCGCCTTGGCACTGTAGTGCCATACGGGTGAAACTCTAGTGCCACCCCCACTTGGCACTGCAGTTTCATACGGGAGAAACTGTAGTTTCATAGGTAAGAAACTCTAGTTTCATAGGTAGGAAACTCTAGTTTCATGGGTAGGAAACTCTAGTGCCACACGGCAGGCACTACGATTACCTCCCCAGCTGCTACATTGACACACATAGGAGGAGCTAATCCTACCCACCTGACCGTCATACGACCATCACGTGGTCATTGCATCCTCATCAAGCGTGTCATAGCCACCCTTCGGCTGAAGGGACGCTATTTGCCCTTGATAAGTGCCCCTTTGATACGTCCGCCTACGTTGCCGGCCATAGACCCAGTGGCGCCAGCTACTGCCTTACCTCCCGTATAGGCACCTTGGGCACCTCGTTGCGCCGTCTGATTGACATTGCGTCCGTACGCCCCGATACCACCACCAGCCTCTATAATCCAGCCCGCTACCGTAGGAACACAGAAGTACCCCACGATACCAATCAGGAAGAAGACAATGTAGTACCAGCTACCCGAATCGGGCAGATAGTTGGGGTCACTCAATGCTGCAATATCCTTCTGCACCATCAGCACCTGTATCTTTGTGAGGAGAGCAGAGAGGACAGAGCTCACGGGTAGCCATAGATAGACCGATATGTAGCGTGAGAACCAAGCCGTAAGCGACCCCGACAAACCATCCCAAACGGCAATACCAAAGACGATTGGTCCCAGTATGCTCAGCACGATAAGAAAGAAGGTACGGAGCGTATCAATAATCAGAGCAGCTGCATGGTATAGCAACTCTATGAGGTCATGGAGTTGCTTCATCAGCCATTGCTTTGTTTTGTAAGCAGCACGTTCGGCATACATCCCAGCGATGGTCACCGCATCGCTCGGGCCGATGATCCCCATCTCCTCTATCTTTTGGTCAAAAGCTTCATTGGAAACCAAGTAAGCCGTCTCGGGGTTACGGAGATAGGCAGCCTCTTGTAGTTTGTCACGCTTAGCAATCAACTTATCTAGTTGTACCGTCTGCTTATTGACCATTCGCTCTGTACCTTGTACCACAGGAGAGAGAATCGTATTCATCGTACCCAGCACAATCGTTGGGAAAAACATAATACAGAAGCCCAGCACAAAAGGTCGCAGTAAGGGGAAAAGATCAATCGGCTCGGCACGAGACAACGAAGACCACACCCTGACGGCTACATAGAAAAGCGCTCCTAATCCCGCAATCCCCTTGGCAATGCCCGTCATCTCTCCACAGAGAGGCATCATCTCCTGATAGGTGGAGCGGAGTAATTCATGTAGTGATGCAAAGTCCATAGATCCTAACGGCTATCTTTACGTAGTCAGTCTTACCAATATCGGCTCTCTGGATTCCCATAAAGCGCTTTGACCGATGCCAGATCATTCTTCTCGTGAGCACGTACATAGCTCACGGAGATATTCTTTCGGGTGTAGTAAGAAACAATCGATCGATACTCACGTAGTGTCGTATAGATGCGGTCTATCATCTGCATACGCTCGCTATCATTCATCGAGAACACCTTACTCTTAGCTACAGACTTGAGCTCCTTGAGACTCTCGCCACTCAGCTCTAAGAGCTTGGCATAGCCAGCAGCCATAGCGGCTAGCTCTGTGGGTCGGAAGTTTGGGTCCGCTAGCATCTTCTTGTAGGAGGTCACATAGATCTCTGATATGTCTCCCACCATTAGGATACACTCCTTCACCTTGTAGGCATCGCCTATAAGGTTGTTAACCTGCTTGAGTGCATCGTAGTACTTCTTGGTGTCGTTGTACAGTTTCTCCACCTCCTTAAAACCACTTAGCGTGTTTTTGACCGTCTTCGAGGCGGTAGCAATCTCCTTAATGGAGTTAGCTATGTTGCCAGCAAAGTTCCCAGGGTCGGTAACCACCCACTGAGCGTGGGCTTGAGGGATAAATAGGCTCATTGCAAAGAGAGCCATCAGCAGATACTTTTTCATTGTCACTATGTATTTGATTGTTACTATTATTGCTTATCTCTTTTCTCTATGGCGAGTTGTCGGATGGCCGACTCAATGTCTCCTCCCAGCTGCTCCGCACGTTGCATGACTTCCAGCTTCTCTCGCTCCTCTGTCGTATAGGTGAGATACTCCTCCATACTCACCTCTGTAGCATAGACGGCACTCTGCATACCTCCCAGCCCGACCCACACCTCTTTGTAGAGTCGGTGAGGATCGTTGTTCTGATTGATTGAGAGGATTTGGCTCTTCTCCTTTTCGGAGAGACCCAGCATCGATTGGATACCATCAAACTTGGTCATGTACTTACGCTGGTCTAATAGGATCTTGCAGTCAGAGTTGTTGATGATACTCTCCTTCACTACGGGTGAAGAGATGATATCGTCTACCTCCTGCGTCACCACAATAGCCTCTCCGAAATACTTTCTGACCGTCTTGTAGAGATACTTGATGTAGTCCGCCATATTCTCCGAAGCAATCGCCTTCCAGGCCTCCTCGATGAGAATCATTTTGCGGATACCCTTCAGTCGACGCATCTTATTGATAAAGGCTTCCATGATGATAATGGTCACCACGGGGAAGAGGTCTTTATTGTCCTTCACTTGGTCAATCTCAAAGACGATAAACCGTTTAGAGAGCAGGTCTATGTTCTTATCCGAGTTCAGTAGGAAGTCGTAACGACCACCTTTGTAGTACTGCTTGAGCGTAGTCAGAAGGTTATTGATATTGAAGTCTGAGAGCGTTACCTTGATATCTCGCTGCTCCATATCCTTACGATAGACATCTCTAAGGTATTCGTAGAAGCTATTGAAGTTCGGGACAATACTAGCATCTGAGCAGATGAGTTCGATATAGGCATTGACAGCAGAGCCCAGCTCTCCAGCCTCAGTCTTGGTGACCCGCTCATCGGCACTCTTCCAAAGCGTCATCAGTAGGGTGCAGATACTCTCTCGCTTCTCTACATCAAAGAACTTGTCATCCGTATAAAAAGGATTGAAGGAGATAGGATGGTCATGGGTGTAGGTGAAGTAGACTCCATCCTCCCCCTTTGTCTTACGATGGATTAGTTCGCACAACCCTTGATACGAGTTACCCGTATCGACCAAGAGGACATGCGCCCCCTGCTCGTAATATTGTCGTACCATATGGTTCGTGAAGAAGCTCTTACCACTGCCCGAGGGTCCCAAGATAAACTTGTTGCGGTTGGTAATGATTCCTTGCTTCATCGGCAGATCAGATATGTCGAGATGTATCGGCTTACCAGATAATCTGTCTGCCATCTTAATCCCAAAGGGAGAGAGCGAGTCCTTGTAGTTGGTCTCAGCCGTGAAGAAGCAGAGAGCCGGCTCAATGAAGGTGTAGAAAGACTCTTCTGCGGGAAAGTCACCTGCATTACCCGGGATAGCTGCCCAATAGAGGGTCGCTGTATCGATGGTGTTGTGTCTAGGACGGCACTCCATCAAGGCAAGGGCAGAGCCCACATCATTCTTGACTTGTCGTAGTTCCTCTTCGTCGTCACTCCACGCCAAGACATTAAAGTGAGCTCTAATGGAGGTGAGTCCCTGAGAGTGTGCGGTGTTGAGATACTCCTGTATCCACTCTTCGTTGATTTGATTACTACGGCTGTAGCGCGCTAGAGAGTGCATATTCCTAGCTTGCTTCTCAAAGCGCTGCAAGTTCGCCTCGCTATCTTCAATGAAGATGTATTGATTGTAGATATGGTTGCAGGGGAGCA
>UWSO01000053.1 GCA_900538385.1 uncultured Porphyromonas sp. | reverse complement strand
GAAAGTTCGGAAGAATTTTTCGTTTCCTCGCTGGATAATCCAGAATATCTACGGAAGAATTTCCCGATTTCCTCCACCTTCAGATTTCTGTCATAGAGACGTAGCTGCTCTTGACACTGGAATGTGCGCGGTGACAACAATGTTCTGTCAAATCGTTTTTTTCCTTACCTTTGGAGCTAGATCACATGTCAGGTGCTGTCGGATGGTCTCTAGCTCTTCTACCAAGACCACAGACAAAGCTCCCGACACTTAGACTGAATCTATGAATCGGACTTTACTAAATATCCTCCAGAAGCCACTCCTAATCTGCATCTTATGCGCTTTAGGACTGGTGTCTTGTAACGATGCTTACTCTACTCTCGGAGGGAGTTTGCGACCTGAGCGAGACCTCGTCACGGCTCGTGGGGACTCGCTACTCTTTCGTGCTGAGACGGTACCTCTAGACTCTATATATAGTCGTAGCACTATATCGCTACTGGGACAGATCTCAGATCCCGTCTTTGGGGACTTTGAGGCGTGCTACATCAATCGGTTACAGTGCGCACCAGGCTTCACCTTCACGCACACGCCTATCAAGGATCGCATTGACTCGGTAAACGTTGTGCTCTCCTACCTGAGTGCCGTAGGCGACACCACCACTTGGGGCAAGGCCCAGGTCTATGAGATCACACAGCCACTGCCCAAGAGCCGCTATTCAGTAGACGATCTGACACCCTATACACGAGGGTCTAAGCTGCTCGGCGAACTGACTTACCAGCCCTCTGACACGGCGGGTATCAAAGGGCTCGTGGTACGTGTGCCGAACGAGCTGGGAGAGCGTTTCCTAAAGGCTTCGCGTGAGCATCCCGAGTGGTTTGCCTCGCAGGAAGCCTTTGAGGCCAACCTACTTCGTGGTCTTTACGTCACCTCGACGACTGGTACAGGACATATCCTCTCGATCTACTCGACCGCTCTTCGCATCTTCTACACCATTGAGACTACGCAAAAGTCTTCCAAGGGGGAGGACTCTACAGTTTACAAGCCAGCGTGGGAGGTCTTTAGCAGTAACAAGAGTCTCTACGCACTAAACAGTCTCAAGCATAGCCATCTCGAAGAGCTACTCAAGCCTTCACCCGAAGGCAAAACCTATATCAAGTCACCGGCCGGTGT
The DNA here is from genome assembly GCA_900538385.1 of uncultured Porphyromonas sp. Classification (GTDB taxonomy): domain Bacteria; phylum Bacteroidota; class Bacteroidia; order Bacteroidales; family Porphyromonadaceae; genus Porphyromonas. The sequence goes on along the minus strand of UWSO01000053.1, from coordinate 7,193 downwards.
CGTCACGAAGCTCACCTGCAGCAAGGAGGAGCTCAGCCGACTGCTCCACGAATATGAGACGATGAGCAAGGATAAAGAGGACTTCGGATGGGTGATGAATGAAGGCAAGCTACAGATAGCGGTGGATATTCCTAACGTGGACACCCACTTCAACCCACCCCCTCAGCTGCTTCTGATACCACGGGACAGCGTGGCAAACTTCTTTGCCAAGAGTATCACCAACCCACTACTCGCCTCTACTTCCTTTGTCTCTGGACGTTACAGCGTCTTGGAGCGCAACTACACCTTTAGCAATATCAGTCACCTCATCGAGGCTCATATGCGAGGCAATATGGAGACCGATGCAGACGGCAATCATCGTGTGACAAGAGACTTAGAGCTACTTCTAATTCCCGTAGCCACAGAGATGGCATCGACGTCTGGATCGGCTGGACAGGCGGTTGCTATCACCAACCTGCTCTACCCCTCAGCGGTACAGCTCAAGTGGGACCCCCAGGGACTCAAGCTGGGCGTCATCGGGACTGGATTTTATAATCGGTGATAGACCGAAGACGAGACACATTAGCGGCAGAAGATATGACTAAAGAAAAAGAACAGATCAAGCTCAAGCTGATCGTGATGAACTTCCTCCAGTTCTTCATCTGGGGGGCATGGCTCATTTCTATGGGACGCTATATGGGCAATGTGATGCAGTACGACGGACAGGAGGTCGGCGGACTCTTTGCTACGGCTGGCTTCGCTGCGATCATCACGCCCGCACTGACTGGTATCATCGCTGACCGATGGGTCGGTGCCGAGCGGCTACTCTCGATCTGTCATCTGCTCACGGGAGCCTGTCTGATAGCTGTCGGCTGCCTACCTGTAGGGACACCCTTTGCGACCACCTGGCTGGTCATCTTTGGGGTCAACCTCTTCTTCATGCCTACCCTATCGCTCTCCAACACGGTCGCTTACCATGCGCTCGGCACGGTGCAGGCGGACATTGTCAAGGACTTCCCCCCGATACGCGTCTGGGGCACCATCGGCTTCATCGTAGCTATGTGGCTGGTCAACCTATTTAAGTGGATGGACAGCCCGATGCAGTTCAACCTGGGAGCCTTTGCGGCCATCGTCCTAGCGATCTACGCCTGGACACTACCCGCGGTACCGCATGGAGTCAAGAAGGCTCAGGAGGGGCGTCGCTCGCTCCTATCCATACTAGGACTAGACGCCCTGGTACTCTTTAAGAATCGGCAGATGGCAGTCTTCTTTACCTTCTGCATACTCCTCGGTGCAGCACTACAAGTGACCAATGCTTATGGCAATATGTATCTCGACCACTTCAAGGGAGTCAATGAGTATGTCGATAGCTTTGCGGTCAAGTATCCTAACATCTTGCTGTCGCTCTCTCAGATCTCGGAGACGCTCTTTATCCTAGCGATCCCATTCTTCCTAAAGCGCTTAGGCATCAAGGGCGTGATGACCATGAGCTTTGCCGCTTGGTTCCTACGCTTCGGACTCTTTGGCATAGGTGACCCAGGGATGCCAGGCATCATCGCACTCGTACTCTCGATGGTGGTCTATGGTATGGCGTTTGACTTCTTCAACATCTCAGGCTCCATGTTTGTCGATCAGTCCGTCTCTCCCTCGATGCGTGCTAGTGCTCAGGGTCTCTTCCTACTGATGACCAACGGGCTAGGCGTCGTCATTGGCTCACTAGGAGCTGGCTGGGTCGTCGAACACTACACCACGGCTGGCGTGACTGCGTGGACGACCGTCTGGTACATCTTCGCAGGCTATGCGCTTGTCACGGGACTCCTCTTCTGGCTTCTCTTCCATCCCAAGCAGCTTTCGAAAGCTCAATCCGCTTAGGGGAGAGGAGAAATCCTAAAAACCGTCCGAGTCCGCTAAGTTATGGCTAATCCAATCGGCAATGCACTCAGTGTCATGGGTGAGTACACGCTCCTCATGGCACAAGTCTTCAGAAGGCCTAAGAAGTGGGGTATCTTCTTCAAGCAGCTGATCCGAGAGATGGCTAAGTATGGGCTCGACTCGATATGGATTGTGGTGATCATCAGTTTTTTCATTGGCACGGTGATCACGATCCAGCTCTCGATCAATATGAGTTCACCGCTCATACCTCGCTTTACCATCGGCTACGCAGGGAGGGAGATCATGTTTCTCGAGTTCTCCTCTTCTATCATGTGTCTTATCCTCGCAGGCAAGGTAGGCTCTAGTATCGCCTCCGAGCTAGCTACCATGCGCGTGACGGAGCAGATAGACGCGATGGAGATTATGGGTGTCAACTCCGCCAACTTCCTGATCCTCCCCAAGATCCTCGGGCTGATGCTTTTCATCCCTGTACTGAGCGTTATCAGCATGGCTACGGGGCTAGTAGGTGGATACTTGGCGACTTACTTTATCCCGACGATCACCCCTTCGGACTTTGAGATGGGACTGCAGACATTCTTTAAGATGCAGAATATCTTCTACTCGATCGTCAAGTCGCTCGTCTACGCCTTCATCATCTCATCGGGTGCTAGTTACTTCGGCTATACGGTCAAGGGGGGCGCCCTCGGCGTAGGACGCGCCAGCACCAATGCGGTGGTCTCTAGCTGCGTGCTGATCCTCCTAGCCGATGTCGTACTCACCAGTCTATTGTTTATGTAGGGCCATGGGAGAAAGGACTAAGATCATAGAGGTCAAAAGACTCTGCAAGGCGTTTGACGACAAGGTCGTACTGAATGAGATCAATGCCACCTTTAAGCCGGGAAACATCAACTGCATCATCGGGCGTAGTGGTGCGGGCAAGACCGTCTTGCTCAAGAGTCTCATAGGTCTCATACAGCCTACATCGGGCGAGATACTCTTCTCTGGGCACAACATGATGCTCTTGTCTAAGGAGGAGCTCAAGCGACTACGACAGGTTACGGGCGTACTCTTTCAGGGCTCCGCACTCTTCGATAGTATGACCGTCTTGGAGAATGTCCTCTTTCCACTACAGCTCTTCTCCAAGCTATCACCTCGAGAGCGCAAGGCACACGCTATGGCACTCCTAGAGCGGGTCGGACTAGAGGGCGCTCAGCGTAAGTTCCCCGCTGAGATCAGTGGCGGTATGATGAAGCGTGTCGCCATAGCTCGTGCCGTGGCGCTCAACCCGCACTACCTCTTTTGCGATGAGCCAAACTCTGGACTAGACCCCACCACCTCGGCATCGATAGATAAGCTACTCAAAGAGCTCACCGAGGAGTATCAGATCACGACAGTCGTCAATACGCACGACATGAACTCCATCAAGACTATCGCTAACCATATCCTCTATCTAGACAAAGGAGAGGTCGCATGGCAAGGTCCCCGTGAAGAACTGAGCGGCGATATACCCCTCTCTCTCAAAAACTTTCTTTACCTTTGATACGTCCCTTCCCTTTTTCTCTCATTGGCAAATAAGATGACACAAGCTAAGCGATATATAGGTTACCTCTTCTTTCTCACCCTCCTACTCTCATGGGGGTGCAAAGATCACAGCAGCGACTATTCCGCCCAAGGGATATTTGAGGCAGAGGAGATCGTTGTCTCAGCCGTCACCTCGGGCGAGCTGCTTCGTCTAGACGTCTCTGAGGGGGATCAGCTAGAGGAGGGGCAGGTCGTAGGACTGATCGACACTACCTTCCTCGCGCTACAGAAAGACCTCGTCGACACGCAGCAGGCGACAATCAATGCGGCGGGGCACACCAATGCAGCGACACAGGTAGCCCCTCTAGCGGCTCAGCTTAAAGCACTTAACAAAGAGCGTGACCGCTACGCCCCGCTCGTGGCTCGTGGCGTCATGGCTCAGCGCACGCTTGACGAAATCGAGGCTAAGATCTCTGCTGTCAAAGGGCAGATAGCTGCCGCACGAGCTACCATCGGACAGCAAAACCGCTCCGCCACGGGCAGCGGTGACGCACTCACCGTACAGGAGAGCCAGGTCGACCAGATGATCTCTCGAAGCTTCATCAAGGCGCCTATCTCGGGGACGGTGCTCACCGTTTACCTCCATCAGGGCGAGCTCGCAGGACAGGGTATGCCGCTCTTTCGCCTAGCCAACCTCAAGCAGATGTATCTGCGCGCTTACGTCACAGCAGAGCAACTAGAGCATGTGACCCTCGGCCAGCAAGTCTCCGTCTATAGCGATATGGGCGAGGAAGAGGCGCAAGCCTACACAGGTCAAGTGGTCTGGATCTCCGACCGAGCTGAGTTTACCCCAAAGAACATACAGACCCCCGACGCCCGCGCCTCGCTCATCTATGCGATCAAGGTACGCGTCCCCAACGACGGCAAGCTACGCATCGGACAGTATGGACGTGTGGTACTAGACCAGCAGCAGTAGACCTATGTCTTTAGAGCAGGCGACCCAACCAGCAGTTTCTTGTCAGGGCGTATGCAAGAGCTTTGGCAAGACCGTTGCGCTTCAGGGCATCGACCTCAGCGTCCGTGAGGGCGAGCTGCTAGGACTCATCGGGCCCGACGGAGCCGGCAAGACAACCCTCATACGCATCATCGCCACGCTCCTCAACCCCGACGCTGGCGCGGTCACCGTCTTAGGGCACGATGTCAAGCGCGACTACCGTCCGCTGCGTCATCAGATCGGCTACATGCCCGGGCGCTTCTCCCTCTACCAAGACCTCACCGTACGGGAGAACCTCGAGTTCTTCGCCACCGTCTACAAGACGACCGTCGAGGAGAATTATCACCTCATCGAGGACATCTATAAGATGCTCCTCCCCTTCGAAAAGCGTCCCGCCGGCAAGCTCTCAGGCGGTATGAAGCAAAAGCTAGCTCTCTCCTGCGCACTCATTCACAAACCTCGACTGCTCCTCCTCGACGAGCCGACCACAGGCGTCGACCCCGTCTCGCGGCGTGAGTTCTGGCAGATGCTCTCCAAGCTACGAGAGCAAGGCGAGATCACGATGATCGTCAGCACACCCTACATGGACGAGGCGGTGCTATGCGACCAAGTAGCCTTGATGAAAGATGGCCAGATCCTCTCCATAGACACCCCCGACGGGCTCGTATCAAACATGGATCGTGCCCTTTGGTCCGCTACCGCAGAGGACATGGGCGACCTACTCCTCAAGCTGCGCAGCCTCAACGGCGTGCTCAGCAGCTTTGCCTTTGGCGAAGCGCACCACTTCACCTTCGACGAGCAGCTCATCTCCCCTGAGGAGATCCACACGCGCCTCCTAGAGCAGGGCGTCAAGGGACTAGACATTCGTAAGATTCCCCCCTCCATCGAGGACTACTTCCTCATCATCTCTCAAGAGTCCTAGCACATGCCCTCCACCGAGTATAGTATATTGGCCAATAAGCTCACCAAGCGCTTCGGCGACTTCACCGCTGTCGACGAGATCACCTTCGACGTCTTGCCGGGCGAGATCTTCGGCTTCCTAGGAGCCAATGGTGCTGGCAAAAGCACCGCCATACGTATGCTCACCGGACTGCTCAAGCCCACCTCAGGCTATGCCGAAGTAGCGGGGTATGATGTGCGCAAAAAGACCGAGCTGATCAAGCGCAACATCGGCTATATGAGTCAGAAGTTCTCCCTCTACGACTACCTCTCTGTCGAGGAGAATATCTTCCTCTACGGACGCATCTACGGGCTCTCGCGACGCATCATACAGAGCCGTATGGAGCGACTCCTCGAGGAGCTCAACTTCTACGATCAGCGCAAGCTCCGCGTGGGCAGCCTACCCCTCGGTTGGAAGCAGAAGTTAGCCTTCTCCGTCGCCATTTTTCACCGCCCCAAGATAGTCTTCCTCGATGAGCCTACGGGAGGTGTAGACCCTGTGGCACGGCGACGCTTCTGGGAGCTTATCTACAACGCTGCCGCCGAGGGCATCACCGTCTTCGTCACCACACACTATATGGACGAGTCGGAGTACTGCGACCGCATCTCCATCATGGTAGACGGGCAAATCAAAGCCTTAGACACCCCACGAGCCTTAAAGCGACAATTTGACTGCGACTCGATGGACGAGGTCTTCTACCAGTTAGCCCGCGGAGCCAAGCGATCTGAGTAACTCCGCCAGCCTCCTCTTTGCGACAAATTGTCGCACTTCCAGCCGTTGGCTTACCCTTTGCTAGATAGTTAGTGCAGGTCACCCTGAGAGATCGGAGCCCCTGCACAGAGTAAGTACATAAACACCTATTAAAATCAATACTGCTATGACACTATCAAGAAGAGACAACAACTGGAGACCCACACTATGGAGCGACCTCTTTGACAGCGACTGGATGGTAAGACCCAACGCTACCGCACCCGCTATCAACGTACTAGAGACTCCCGAGGAGTTTCGCGTAGAGCTAGCAGCTCCAGGTATGAAGCGCGAAGACTTCAACATAGAGATCAATGAGGAGCACGACCTAGTCATCTCCATGGAGCGCCACCACGAGGAGGAGCAGCACGACAACGAGCAGAGTCGCTACCTACGTCGCGAGTTCTCCTACAGCAAGTTCGAGCAGACTCTCATCCTGCCAGACAATGTAGATGAGGAGCGCATCCAGGCACGCATGGCCGACGGCGTCCTCACCCTCTCGATTCCCAAGATCAGCGAAGAGGAGCAGCAGAAGGCTCGTCGCTCTATCACTATCGAGTAGTAGCGTCACTCCGCTAGACCAGAGCCACAGGCTCTAGTCTCACCATAAAAGTCTAACACACACCTAGTAGCCCCGCTTGGTCTAAGCACCGAGTGGGGCTACTTGCCTTTTTGATCGTACCGATTGCCCCACCCTAACGTCTCGCATCTAGTTTCCAATTCTTCGGAAGAAATCCCAAAACTCTTCGGAAGAAAATGTCCATTTCTTCGGAAGAATCAAACGATACTTCGGAAGAATCAAACAATACTTCGGAAGAATGAAATGATGCTTCGGAAGAATTTTCTCTTTCTTCCGTGGAGAAAAAGAAATAGCTCCCTAAGAAATCTCGAATTCCTCCCTAGGGATTTTTCGATTCCTCTATTGGAACCGAAAAGTTCCTCCGCTGGAACTAATGAGTTCCTTCCTTGGAACTAAAGAGTTCCTCCCTTGGAACTTTAAAGTTCCAAGAGGGGAACTATTTTTGGAACTCATATCCATCACACAAACAGTACGATACGAGTAACCCTTTGCTTTCTAAGTTCATATGCAAGCAAAAAGCGAAGTTTTTTCTCGTTTCGGAAGCTCGGTAGACTTCTCTT
>UWSO01000052.1 GCA_900538385.1 uncultured Porphyromonas sp. | reverse complement strand
GGATTGTTCTATTACCTCCATTTCCCGAGATCCTTCATTAAGACGTAGGGAAACCTACCCCATATAATGCGTCAGCCCTGATTAAGTGTCGAGTTGATGTCGAAGCTAGTGACTACAGATCTATTTAGTACCTTTGTAGCTCAGGTAGCTCCTCTTACTCTGTAGGAGAGTGCCCTGCACCTAGCTATACATCTATATAGATTAACGCCTAACGCCCTATGAAGCTCTTTACCGACTCGTCCCGGTCTCTGCTCTCGATAGCTTGTCTGTTCTTGCTCTGCACTGCAGCGTGGGGGCAGGCGCCTATGAACCCTAAGTACCAAACCTACATACGCACCTATGCCGATGAGTGCATCCGCCAGATGAAGCGACACAAGATCCCCGCGAGTATCACGATGGCGCAGGGATTGATCGAGACGGGCGCAGGTTCTAGTCGTCTGGCGCGTGAGGGTAATAATCACTTTGGTATCAAGTGCCACCGCGCTTGGCAGGGACAGCGTATCTATGCGGACGATGATCTCAAGGGGGAGTGCTTTCGCAAATACCGCTCCGTGGGCGACTCTTACGAGGATCACTCCAACTTTCTCAAGCAGCCACGATACCAAGTACTATACACCTATCCTATCACAAACTATCAAGCTTGGGCTAGGGGGCTGCAGCAGTGTGGCTATGCGACGAACAAGGGCTACGCCAACATGCTCATCAAGGTGATCGAGCAGTACGAACTCTACGAGCTGGACCGTGGGCGCTATCCGCGCTGGATGTCAGGTCGTCCCGCACCGACCTACACACCCTCTGACGATGATCCCGAGATGAAGCTCACGCATGAGGGATACTTTAGCTATGGACTCCTATATGTACTCGCCAACGAGGGAGACTCGCTCGAGTCGATCGCTCGCGAGATGGGCATAAGCCTCAAGCGCTTGGCCGACTACAACGATATGCCGGTAGACTTCCCCATTCAGGCTGGTGACGTGATCTACCTAGAGCGCAAGAACAAGCGTGCCACTCCAAACTATCCCGACCATGTGGTGCGGGTCGGAGAGTCGATGCACGACATATCACAGCGCTACGGCATACGCCTCGCACGACTCTATCGTATGAACCATCTAGACTACGACTACGTCCCCGAGGAGGGCGACGTGCTCAGACTCCGCTAACCTCTAATCTCTAAAGTCTAACCTCTAACCTCTAACCTCTAAGGACTCAATGAACCGATATATGCGCCGCGGCGTTTCTGCCGCAAAAGAGGATGTACACAAAGCCATCGCTCACATAGACAAGGGACTCTACCCGCAAGCCTTTTGCAAGATCCTACCCGACATACTAGGTGGTGACCCAGACTATTGCAACATCATGCATGCCGATGGGGCTGGCACAAAGTCTTCGCTAGCTTATATCTACTGGCGAGAGACGGGCGATCTATCCGTGTGGCGAGGCATAGCTCAGGATGCGATCGTGATGAACCTCGATGACCTCCTCTGCGTGGGAGCGACCTCGGGGATGCTCCTCTCCTCGACCATCGGGCGCAACAAGCAGCTCATTCCAGGCGAAGTGATTGGAGCTGTTATCAACGGGACCGAAGAGATCTTAGCACAGATGCGTGATCTGGGAGTGGAGATCTACCTCACAGGGGGCGAGACGGCAGACGTGGGTGACCTCGTCCGCACGATCATCGTAGACAGCACCGTTACCTGCCGCATGCGTCGGAGTGACATCATAGATAATGCGCATATCGCCGACGGAGACGTGATCGTAGGCTTTGCCTCCTATGGGCAGGCGACCTACGAGGAGCGCTACAATGGCGGTATGGGGAGCAATGGCCTTACCTCCGCACGACACGACATACTCTCTCATGCACTCGCTGAGAAGTTCCCCGAGAGCTACGACCCCGCTGTACCCGACGACTTGGTTTACAGTGGCAGCCGCGAGCTACTCGCTGAGGTGCCAGGGACGGGGCTGACGGTCGGCGAGCTGATTCTCTCACCCACACGCACCTACGCGCCGCTGGTGGCAAAGCTCCTCAAAGAGATGCGCCCCGCCATACATGGACTGATCCACTGTACAGGAGGCGCACAGACCAAGGTGATGAACTTCGTCACCAACAAGCATATCATCAAGGACCATCTCCTTCCAGTTCCTCCGCTCTTCCAGATGATTGCCGAGGAGAGTGGAGCCGACGCTGCGGAGCTGTACCAAGTCTTCAACATGGGGCACCGCCTAGAGGCTTACCTGCCTGCCGAGCAAGCCGAAGAGGCTATCGCCGTGGCACGACACTTCAACATTGATGCACAGGTCATCGGTCGTGTCGAGGCAGCTGAAGAGAACCGCCTGACACTCGTTACGCCGTTTGGCATGGTAGAGCGATAGCCTTTGACCCTTACATCACTTAGCAGACCTATATGAACGATTTACTCAACCGCATAGAAGCTCTGGTGGCGCGCCACGAGGAGCTAGAGACTTTGATCACAGACCCTAATGTCATCGCAGACGGTAGACGCTTTGCCACGCTTAGCAAGGAGTACACCCACCTGGGGGAGATACTCAAGGCTGGCGGGCAGTACAAGCAGCTCCTGACACAGCAGGAGGAGGCTGAGAGTACGCTCCAAGATGCTGACAGCGATGAAGAGCTAAAAGCGATGGCGCGCGAGCTACTCGCTGAGGCTAAGGAAGAGATTCCCAAAATGGAGGAAGAAATCAAGCTGCTTCTCCTGCCGAACGACCCTGAGGATGACAAGAACGCTATCGTCGAGTTGCGCGCTGGCACGGGCGGTGACGAAGCGGCTCTCTTTGCGGGAGACCTCTTCCGTATGTACTCACGCTATTGCGAGACCAAGGGGTGGAATATCACCGTCAGTAGCTACACGGAGGGAGGTACAGGAGGCTATAAAGAAATTGTTCTCAATGTCACGGGTACGGGGGTCTACGGTACGCTCAAGTATGAGAGTGGTGTGCATCGTGTGCAGCGCGTTCCGCAGACAGAGACGCAAGGACGTATCCACACCTCGGCAGCGACCGTGGCGGTACTTCCTGAGGCAGACAAGTTTGAGGTCAACATCAACGAGGGAGAGATCAAGTGGGACACTTTCCGCTCCAGTGGCGCTGGTGGGCAGAATGTCAACAAGGTGGAGTCGGGCGTACGCCTTCACTATCCGTGGCGCAACCCCAATACGGGTGTCGTGGAGGATATAACGATCGAGTGTACCGAGACGCGTGACCAACCTAAGAATAAGGAGCGTGCGCTGTCACGCCTTCGCACTTTCATCTATGACAAGGAGCATCAGAAGTATATCGACGAGATAGCCTCACGTCGTAAGACAATGGTCTCGACGGGTGACCGCTCGGCTAAGATTCGCACCTACAACTTCCCGCAGGGTCGTGTCACCGATCACCGTATCGGGCTGACGGTGCATAACTTGCCAGGCGTGCTCGGTGGCGACCTGCAGCCGATCATCGATGCCCTCATCGTCGCTGAGAATACGGAGCGCCTCAAGGAGGCTGCTCTCTGACACTTGCTGAGGAGCCTGTTCTTTTTTCAGCGACTTCCTAGACTTATCTGATTTCCTCCCGAGGAATTTCAAATTCCCCACGGAGGAAACGGAAAATTCTTCGGACTTATCATTTGATTCTTCCGAAGTTTCATTTGATTCTTCCGAAGAAAATTCTCTCGCCTCCGTGGAAGATTTTTATTTTCCACGGAGCTATTCATTATATCCTCCGTGGAAATTTGAAAATTGCTCTAGCGGAATCAGAGTAGATGGTCGCTATATGTAAGTAAAATATGTATCTTTGTGGGTGAGGTCAGGTGGTGACACATCAAGCCTTGTAGGTAAAACAATAGATACACTAGATATGGCAACAAAGAAAAAGATTCAGTTTAGCCTCATATATAGAGATATGTGGCAATCCTCTGGCAAGTTCCAGCCACGTGCTGAGCAACTAGCAGCAATCGCACCGCTCATCATCGAGATGGGTTGCTTCGCACGTGTCGAGACAAACGGAGGTGCCTTCGAGCAGGTTAAGCTACTCGCTGGCGAAAACCCTAACGACGCTGTACGCGCCTTCACCAAGCCGCTCAACGAGGCGGGCATCAAGACGCACATGCTGGACCGTGGCCTCAACGGACTGCGCATGTACCCCGTACCGGCCGACGTTCGCAAGCTGATGTATCACGTCAAGCATGCACAGGGGGTCGACATCACACGAATCTTCGATGGTCTTAATGACCCGCGCAACATTATCCCCTCCATACACTATGCCAAGGAGGCGGGCATGACCGCTCAGGCGACACTCTGTATCACCTACTCACCGATTCATACGATCGAGTATTACTCTACGCTGGCCGACAAGCTCATCGAGGCTGGCGCTGATGAGATCTGTCTCAAGGATATGGCTGGCATCGGTCGTCCGCACTTCCTCGGGCAGCTCGTCAAGTCGATCAAGTCTAAGCATCCCGACACAATCATTCAGTATCACGGACACTCGGGTCCTGGCTTTTCCGTAGCCTCTATGCTAGAGGTGTGCGAAAACGGCGCCGACATCATAGACGTTGCCATGGAGCCTATCTCTTGGGGTAAGATCCACCCCGACGTGATCACCATCCGTGAGATGCTCTACGATGCGGGCTTTGATGTACCTGAGATCAATATGGACGCTTACATGCGTGCTCGTACGATGACTCAGAGCTTTATCGATGACTTCCTCGGTTACTTCATGGGTTCGACCAATAAGGAGACCTCTTCGCTACTTGTCGGTTGCGGTCTGCCTGGCGGTATGATGGGCTCGATGATGGCCGACCTCAAGGGCGTCCACTCAGGTATCAATATGTACCTGCGCAATCACAACGAGCCTGAGCTGTCGATCGATGATCTACTGGTCAAGCTCTTTAACGAGGTCGCTTACGTATGGCCACGTGTCGGTTATCCCCCACTAGTCACTCCATTCAGCCAGTATGTCAAGAACATCGCGCTGATGAACGTCTACAATATGACGCAGGGCAAGGGTCGCTGGCTCGCCATAGACCAAAACATGTGGAACATGATCCTCGGCAAGGCTGGACGTATCCCGGGCAAGATAGATCCCGAGCTCGTAGCACTCGCTAAGGAGAAGGGACTAGAGTTCTCCGATGCCGACCCACAGCAGTTCTATCCCGATGCGCTGGATGAGTTCCGTAAGGAGATGAAGGAAAACGGTTGGGAGTTCGGTCCGGATGACGAAGAGCTCTTCGAGCTGGCTATGCACCCCGAGCAGTACAGACGCTACAAGAGTGGCGATCTGCGTCGTGAGTTTGAGGATTCTCTCGCTAAGGCTAAGGCTGATGCATTAGCTAAGAAGGGCTTCGATGAGAGCGACATCAAGAAGGCTATGCGTGCTGGTACGCAGATGATCCCTGCTCCAGCGACCGGCACTGTCCTCTGGGAGGTCGATCCGACCGAAGGTTCGATGGCTCCAGCCACGGGTACGGAGTATGTCACGGGTCAACCCTTCTGCTATATCGAGACCCCATTTGGTCAGATAGAGCGTGTGAATACGAACTTCACGGGCAAGCTCATCGAGGTCTGTGTAGGTCAGGGTCAGACCGTCCGCAAGGGCGACGAGCTAGCCTACATCAAGCCTGCTGAAAAGGAGGAGCACTACCCCGACTATCAGCCCCCGATCAAGCGTATCGAGGAGGAGGCTACGACACGTCAGCGTGAACGCCGTCCTCTAGGGCGCTAAGCCTCAGAGCGAGTCAAATGCAATATGTCGCCTTGCGGACGCACCACTCGGTGCCCGCAAGGCGACATATTTACGTATAGCCCGCTGTTATCTAAAGTAAGCTTCGGACTATTCGTTAGTTCCGATTATTCCGAGAACTCCGATACCTTCTGATTATTTCGCGGCAATACAGAAGCAGGCTCCCTGGTATGTACCAGAGAGCCTGCTTTTGTATTTATCGTCTAGCTCTACCAGAGAGCTAGTAGAGGTTTAGGCCGCTATATTATTAGAAGCGGTAGCCTAGACCTACGTAGAGGTTCATATTGTAGACCTCGCCCATCTCGCGGAAGCAGGTGTTGAGCAAACTGCGCTCGAAGCCTAGATTGAGAGCAAACTGACGATACTCGAAGGACCCCTGCACACCGAGACCAAGATCGAAGGGCTTGAGCGACTTGCTTTTCGTATCGTAGGGCTCAATGGTCTTTTCCGTAGCTTCTTTGCTTGGGTCAGACCTCTGGGAGCTGGGTGCGTCAACATCTACCCGTGTGGTGAGCTTGCCAGCCATGCCGTAGGCGAGCCAAGGGCCAGCCTGTAGCGAGAGTGTTATATCTGAAGAGATAGGCACGCGATACCCAACATGTAGCGGCACCTCGACATTGTGTAGCCAAAGGGTGTTTGTAGTTGTAATGGTTGCAGAGACGTCTCTAGAGATTTCTTGCTCCACGACATCTACGCGCTTGAAGCCACGACTGAGGAAATAGAGCCCAGGATTGAAGTAAAAGCCGTTTTTGATGTCCAGTTCGACACCGACACCAACGCGGTAACCTATGAGCATGTCGACATTTGTCGGGAGCTTGTCAAACTTCAAGACCTGCTGTGAGCAGTTAGCGCCAGCCTCTAGCTTGACAGTGGGGCGCATCTGAGCTGTTGCGAGCGTAGTAGCTGCGAGTAGCGTGACGAGTGATAGAATTACCTTCTTCATAGTAAATAGGGTTTGTGTGATACGGAAGGGCGACCCATCAGATTCGTTAGAGAAGTCGGTTTAGGTCGCTATAATTTAGAAACGATAGCCTAGACCTACGTAGAAGTTCATGTTGTTGATCTTCACCTCATCAAAAGCCGAGGTGTTGAGTAGACCATACTCGAAGCCTAGGTTGACACCAAACTGACGATACTCAAATCCAGCCTGCATACCGACACCAAGGTCGAAGGGCTTGAGGAGCTTAGGATTTGTCTTATAAGGATTGTTGTCACCCTTGTTGACCGCATCATCAGCTGTCTTAGCGAACTCTCTAGCAGCATCGGCTAGCTTACCTTCGCCAGTTACCGTGGTTTTCTGAGAGACTTTCCCTAGGAACCCGTAAGAGAACCAAGGACCAGCCTGGATAGAGACAGCCATGCTTGGAGCGATAGCTGCACGATATCCTACATGTATGGGGATCTCTACGTTGTGAAGCCATGTAGAGGAGACAACCTTCATAGTGTAGTCAGTAACCTTAGGCATCTCGACCTCACCTTTAGCACCACGGCTGAGGAAGTACAGACCTGGATTGATGTAGAAACCTTCTGAGATGCCAAACTCAACACCAGCACCAATGCGGTAGCCGATGAGCATGTTGCCATCCTCAGTTTCGCCATTCGCCTTGCCGGTCACATTTGAAAAATTAGCGCCAGCCTCCACCTTGATCGTGGGGCGCATCTGAGCTGTAGCTAGCGTTGTAGCTGCCAGCAGCGTGACGAGTGATAGAATTACCTTCTTCATAGTACATAGGGTTTGTGTGATACGGAAGGGCGACCTGCCCATAAGTTGAGTAGGTCGCCCCATAAGCTTCGTTAGAGAAGTTGATTTAGGTCGCTAGATTAGAAGCGATAGCCTAGACCTACGTAGAAGTTCATATTGTTGACCTTCACCTTCTCGACATTAGAGGTGTTGAGTAGACCATACTCGAAGCCTAGGTTAACGCCAAACTGACGATACTCGAAGGCAGCCTGCATACCGACACCAAGGTCGAAGGGCTTAAGAGGAGCCTTTACAGTGACACCTGCGACTGTCGTGTCCTTGTATGGGTTGTTGTCATTCTTGTTGAGCTCATCAACGACCTTCTTTGCAGCATCAGCCGCGATTCCAGTTCCAGTTGCCTTGTAGACGTTCTTACCAAGGAATCCGTAAGAGAACCAAGGACCAGCCTGGATAGAGACAGACATATCGGGAGTAAAAGCTGCACGATATCCTACGTGTACAGGGATCTCAACATTGTGTAGCCAGCGAGTAGCATCGACCTTGGCTCCGAGCATCTCTATAGCTTCGCTCTTAGCTCCACGGCTGAGGAAGTAGACACCAGGGTTGACGTAGAAGCCTTCAGCAAAGCCGAACTCGACACCGACACCAGCGCGGTAGCCGATCATCATCTTGCCATCGGTGGAGTTGTTCTCAACCTTAGTCGTCTGGTTAGCAAAGTTAGCTCCAGCCTCTACCTTGATAGAGGGGCGCATCTGAGCTGTCGCGAGCGTAGTAGCTGCCAGCAGCGTGACGAGTGATAGAATTACTTTCTTCATTGTTAGTTGATTATAGGTTAGTTAGTTTAGTTAGTTTAGTTACTTATTCTCTTGAGGCTCTCCACAGGTTTCGCTAAATACGCTTATTTAGCCGTTTGGGAGCGTCTTTCCAACGGCAAATATACAGAAAAACGAATACAACGCAAGTAAGGCGCATGGCAACTCAGGGCTGACGCATTATACGGGGTAGGTTTACCTACGCCTTAATGAAGGATCTTGGGAAATGGAGGAAATAGAACAATCCTCCGTGGAAGATCTAGGATTATCCAGTGA
>UWSO01000051.1 GCA_900538385.1 uncultured Porphyromonas sp. | reverse complement strand
GCTCCCTTCAGACCTCACCCTCAGCGCCTTGCGCTTCATCCTTTCTGCAAAGTCTAGACAATCTTGCAAGCAAGATTGTGAGACTGTTGACTTTTGCAACAGTCTCAAATAGTTTTCAGACGATAGCCACGTGAGAAATGTCAAATCCCCACATGGCTATTTTTTATTCTCCACGTGGACGCGAATCATTTCTTCCAAAGTATCATTTGATTCCTCCGAAGTATCGTTTGATTCCTCCGAAGTTTCATTTGATTCCTCCGAAGAATTTTTTCTTGCTCACGTGGATATTTTTTATTTTCCACGTGGGGATTTCGAAATATCCACGTAGGGATTAGAGGTTAGGAGGGGCAGGGTTGTGGGAGGGGGTACTTTTGCAACGGAGTTGCACGCAGATAGCTCTACCTTTGTCTCCGTAACAGTACATCTATATCTTATGAAGAAGAAACTAATACGTATCATACTCACAGCCCTGCTACTCATCGGGGCCTATATCGTGGAGCGCACCTGCGCTCTCCCGATGTGGCAGCTCCTCTTGGTCTACCTCGTGCCATACCTTATTATAGGGTACGACGTGCTCGGCGAGGCGGTCGAGGGGGTGGCGCATGGCGAACTTTTTGACGAGCACTTCCTTATGAGCATCGCCACCATCGGGGCGCTCTGCATAGGCTTCTTGCCAGGAGCCGAGGCGCAGTTCCCCGAGGCGGTCTTTGTGATGCTCTTCTTCCAGGTGGGCGAACTCTTCGAGGGATACGCCGAAGGCAAGAGCCGTCGTGCCGTCTCCCACCTCCTCGAGATACGTCCCGACACGGCAAACGTGCTGCGTGACGGAGTGGAGCAGACGGTCGCCCCAGAGGAGGTAACCGTGGGCGAGACCATCATCATCAAGCCTGGCGAACGGGTTCCACTGGACGGATTCATTATCGAGGGCTCCTCAGCACTCAATACGGTCGCACTCACGGGCGAGAGCGTACCGCGCAGCGTCACCATCGAGGACGAGGTCATGTCTGGCTGTGTCAACCTCTCGGGTCTACTCACCGTCCGTGTTGCCAAGACAGCGGGCGACTCCACCGCCTCGAAGATTATCGAGATGGTCGAGCACGCCACCGATCATAAGTCACGGAGCGAGACGTTCATACGTCGCTTCGCCCGTGTCTACACCCCCGTCGTGGTGATCGTAGCACTCCTGCTTGCCTTCATACCGCCACTCCTGACGGGCAGCTTCGCCGACCACTTCGCCACCTGGCTTTACAGGGCGCTGACCTTCCTAGTCATCTCCTGCCCCTGCGCTCTGGTCATCTCCATCCCGCTCTCCTTCTTTGCGGGCATCGGAGGCGCTTCACGGGCTGGTATCTTGGTCAAGGGGGCCAACTATATGGATGCCTTGGCAAAGGCGCGTGCCGTCCTTTTTGACAAAACAGGCACCCTGACGAAAGGCACTTTTACCGCCAATGCGGTGCACCCAACCGACTGCGAGGCGAATCACCTGCTGCACATGGTGGCTCACGTGGAGCGTCACTCCACACACCCCATCGCAGCCTCGCTGCGTAACGCTTACCCCAACGAACAGGACGACTGCTCTATCGAGGAGGTCGAGGAGCTTGCCGGGCGAGGGGTCAAGGCGCGTGTCAACGGCTCCGAAGTTCACGTGGGCAACGTAGCGCTCATGGAGTCTATCGGGGCTCAGTGGCAACCGTGCGACCATGCGGGCACCATCGTACACGCCGCCATCGACGGCACCTATGCGGGACATATTGTCGTCTCGGACACCATCAAGGAGGAGTCTAAACAAACAATCGAAGAGCTGAGCCGCCTAGGCATCCACCAGCTAGTTATGCTCACGGGAGACCACGAGGATGCAGCTCGTGAGGTGGCACAGCAGGTGGGCATCACCGAGTACTATGCGGATCTGCTCCCTGCGGACAAGCTGACACGTCTCGAGACGATCCTCGAGCAGCCAGCTCACGGCACCGTCCTCTTCGTAGGCGATGGTATCAACGATGCGCCTGTCTTAGCGCGTGCCGATGTGGGTATCGCTATGGGTGGACTAGGCTCTGACGCTGCCATAGAGGCGGCCGACGTGGTCATCATGGACGACAACCCGCTCAAGATCGCTACCGCCATACGCATCGCACGTCGCACGGTCAGCATTGCACTTCAAAACGCTTGGTTTGCCATAGGTATTAAGATATTGGTACTACTCCTTGCGTTGCTTGGTGTAGCCTCCATGTGGATGGCGGTCTTCGCTGATGTAGGCGTCACAGTCCTCGCCGTGCTCAACGCGATGCGCGCCTTGCGACCTGTCAAGTAAGCCGAGCTTCGTCTCACACCTATAAATAAATAGCCCTTTGTAGGGACGCAACGGACGCACGAGCCGTGCGTTCCTACAAAGGGTTACTCGTATCGATTTGATGCAGAGGACACACCTGACGTATAGTGATGAGACGTGCAACCCGCTGTAGGGACGCTCGGCTAGTATCTAGCGAGAGGGCGTCCGTTGTAGAACGAAAGTTACAGCATCGTGGATTCAACGGGGACGGACGCTCGGACCGAGCGTCCCTACAAAGGGTTACACGTTTCATCGTTACACTTTCGCTTTGACACAACAGACGACAAACATCGCTCACAGCTTGCGACTTTTGTCTACCTTTGTAAGCGATGAGATCACTTCACTACATCGTCCTACTGCTTTGCCTACTACTGCAGGGTAGCGCACTGGCTCTTCACGGTCAGACGACCGACACGACGGCAGTCGCGATGCCTCACCGTGTGGCGCTCACGGGTTACGTCTTAGATCGTGACCGTGAGCCGATTGAGTTTGCCTCGGTGCGTGTCGAGGGTACGACCATCGGCACTTGGAGCGACTTGACGGGTGCTTACCGCCTGGAGCTAACCCCGACGACCGACAGCGTGGTGGTCACCTACAGCTCTATCGGTTATCAGACGGTGCGTCAAGTTTACCCACAGGGGATCTCACGAGATATGCACTTTAACCCGATGCTGGGAGAGAGTGCCACCGCCTTGAGTACCGTGACGGTACGAGGCGAGGCGCGTCCCCCCAGTATGGAGCGGATCACGACTCAGACGCTCGCCATGGAGGCTTCGCCGACACGTAGCATCGAGTCGATGGTGGCGACCTATGCAGGGGTCACACAGCACAACGAGCTGAGCACCCAGTACAATGTGCGTGGAGGAAGCTTCGATGAGAACCTTGTCTACGTCAATGGTATCGAGGTGTACCGCCCGTTACTGGTGCGCTCTGCAGAGCAAGAGGGTTTGAGCTTTGTCAATACCGATCTGGTGGAGCGGGTTTACTTTTCGGCTGGAGCCTTCGATGCGCACTATGGCGACCGACTCTCCTCAGTCCTAGACATACAGTACAAGCGTCCCACGAAGCTGGAGGGCGCTGTCTCTCTTGGGTTGATGAATAATAGTCTCTACGTGGGGGGCAAGCATGGGCGCTTTACCCATGTCACAGGCATCCGAACGCGTACCACGCAGCAGATGCTCTCGAAGATGGAGACCCGCGGCGAGTACAACCCTTTCTATGCGGATGCGCAGACCTATCTGACCTACACCTTTAATGATCGCTGGCGCATCGAGGGCATCGGCTACTACTCCTGGACGCAGTACCGCTTTCGTCCGCAGCAGCGTGAGACGACTGTCGGCTCCCTGCAAAATGCGAAGCACTTTACCGTCTACTTCGATGGACAGGAGCGGGATCGCTTCTCCACCCTCTTTGGAGCCTTGACGCTACACTGGCGCCCCAGCAGTCGAGGAGCGCACAGGCTGGACCTAAGCCTATACAACAGCCACGAGCGGGAGAGCTATGACATAACGGGCGCTTACTATCTGCAAAAAGAGGCTGACCCGACGACTGGAGGCGAGGAGCAAGAACTTCTCGCCACGGGTGTCAACCATGAGCATGCTCGCAACCTGCTCCGCTACTCAGTCGCAGCGCTCGCCTATAGTGGTAACCAGCGTCTCAGCGAGACGCATCGCCTCATGTGGGGTGCGGAGCTACGAGGCGAGCAAATAGCGGACTACATCTCTGAGTGGGTCAAGCTCGACTCGGCTGGCTACAACCTGCCGCGTGATCCCGAGCTGATCAAGATGCAAAGCAATCTCTACTCCAACGTCTCGCTGCGCTCGGCGCGTGCCTCGCTCTACCTGCAAGATGAGATGCAGTGGCAGACGTCCTCAGGGAGCTATCATCTGACGGCTGGCGTGCGGGGAAGCTTCTGGTCGTTCAATAAGAAGGCAGACTTCTCTCCTCGTCTGGTTGCTTCGTGGCGACCGAAGGAGCTGTCCGACCTCTTGGTGAGAGCTGCTGGAGGACTCTACTACCAGAGCCCCTTTTACAAGGAGATCCGCATCATCGAGGCTGACGCTATGGGCAATCAGTCGGTACTGCTCAACGATCAGGTTCGTTCGCAAGGGTCAGCACAAGCCTTGGTCGGTGTGGACTACAACTTCCTCGTGGCGGATCGCAAGTTTCGCCTCACCGCCGAGGGCTACTACAAGCATCTCTTTCGCATCAATCCCTACTACGTGGACAATGTCAAGCAGCGCTACCTAGGCCAAAACCTCGGCACCGGCTACATCGTAGGGCTAGATGTCAAACTCTTTGGGGAGTTTGTCCCAGACGTAGACTCGTGGTTTACCGCCTCGCTGATGCGTGGCCGGCAGACCATCGAGGGATATGGCGAGATGCCACTACCACACGTGCCAGACTACAACCTGTCGCTCTTCTTCCAGGACTACTTCCCTGGCTACAAACGTATCACGCTCAGCTTGAGAGGCGTGCTGACGGGAGGACTACCTCAGCTCAACGCTGCCGAGGGCTTTGGTCGCCCGCTCTTCCGTGGCACGGCTTACAAGCGTGTCGACATCGGTATGCAGTACACGCTCTGGGATCGTGAGGAGTCCCAGCCAGGTAAGTGGCGCTGGTTACACGCACTCAGCAAGGTCTCGATCGGGGTGAATATCTTCAACCTCTTTGACATGACCAACATCGGCTCTTACTACTGGCTCTCGGACGCTTACCGCAACCAATACGCCGTGCCAAACTACCTGACGGGACGCCAATACGACGCCTCGCTCATCGTCCGCTTCTAACCTCTAATTCCGTATCTTTGGATTCGTGAAACGTAGGCATACGAAAGTCATATAGATGGACAGCAAACTAATACTATACACAAGTAACTCCAGTGATGTCAGCGTGCAGGTACACTATGAGGATGGCACCTTTTGGCTGACACAGAGACGTATGTCGGAGCTCTTTAATGTGAATGTCAGCACGATTAATGAGCATTTGAGGAGTATCTTCGACACGGGAGAGCTATCGGAAGAGGGAACTATTCGGAAATCCCGAATAGTTCAACAAGAAGGGTCTCGCTCAGTAAGCCGAGAGGTCTGTCTCTATCCTCTAGAAGCGATCATCGCAGTCGGCTATCGTGTCAATTCAGATCAGGCAACGCAATTTAGACGTTGGGCTACGAAGACGCTCAATGAGTTCATCACCAAGGGCTATATCCTAGACAAGAAGCGACTGAAGCAAGGCGAGAGCTTTGGGCGAGACTACTTTAAGGACTTGCTCGAGGATATCCGAGAGATAAGAGCTAGCGAACGTAGGTTTTATCAGAAGATTACCGACATCTATGCGCTTGCCATTGATTACGACAAAGAATCTCCTGAGACGAAGCGATTCTTTGCAACGGTGCAAAACAAGCTCCACTGGGCTATCTCTGAGCAAACGGCTGCTGAAATCATTTACAACGGGGCAGACGCTAAGCTCCCTCATATGGGGCTTACGACATGGCGCCACGCCCCAGACGGCAAAGTGATGAAGTCTGACGTTACAGTCGCAAAGAACTACCTCGACCAGAAGCATATGTCTGCTATCAATCGCCTAGTCTCTGCTTACCTAGACCTAGCCGAGGATCGTGCAGAGCAGCAGATCCCTATGACTATGAAGGACTGGAGTAAACTGCTCGACGGCTTTATAACCATAGCTGGTAGACCGCTACTAGACAATGCTGGACATATATCCGCCCTGGAGGCTAAGCTAAAGGCTGAGCAAGAGTACGAGACCTTTCGCCAACAGCAAGACCTAGACTATGTCTCAGACTTTGACAAAGAGGTGAGAAGATTAAAAGGAGACAAGCAATAACTCCGATTGCATCAGATCACTCCAATGCTCTGAGCTTCTATAAAAGAATATATAAGGAAGGTAGCAGACGCTTAGTCTACTCCCTTCTTCTAATCTCTATCAAACAACAATAGCGGGTGAGTCAACCATCGTTGACCCACCCGCTACTACTTTTATATATGACCTCTATCGGAGATTACTTGATCTCCTCAAAGTCTGCGTCAGCTACATCGCCAGAGTCGTTGCCCTTTGCGGAGGAATTGTCATTAGGCTGTGCATTAGCTCCTGGCTGAGGGCCAGCCTGCTGCTGTGCATTAGCCTGATTGTACATCTGCTCGGTAGCGGCGTGGAAGGCTGTGTTCAGCTCCTCCATAGCCTTGTCGATAGCAGGGATGTCCTCCGCCTTGTGTGCCTTGCGCAGGTTCTCTAGAGCCGCCTCGATAGGAGCCTTCTTGTCGGCAGGGATCTTGTCGCCTAGCTCCTTGAGCTGCTTCTCCGTAGAGAAGATCATGCTGTCTGCCTGGTTGAGCTTGTCGATACGATTCTTAGCCTCCTCGTCAGCCTTAGCGTTTGCCTCAGCCTCCTGCTTCATACGCTTGATCTCGTCATCGCTCAGACCGCTCGAAGCCTCGATGCGGATGTTCTGCTGCTTACCCGTAGCCTTGTCGACAGCCGTGACATTGAGGATACCATTTGCATCAATGTCAAAGGTAACCTCGATCTGAGGCGTCTGACGAGGTGCCGGTGCGATACCATCTAGGTTAAAGCGACCGATACTCTTATTATCCTTAGCTAGCGAACGCTCACCCTGTAGGACGTGGATCTCTACTGAAGGTTGGTTGTCCACAGCTGTGGTGAAGATCTGACTCTTCTTCGTTGGAATGGTCGTATTCGCATCGATCAGACGAGTCATCACGCCACCCATCGTCTCCAGACCGAGTGACAGAGGAGTCACATCGAGAAGTAGGACATCCTTTACCTCGCCCGTTAGGACAGCTCCCTGGATAGCTGCACCGCAAGCGACCACCTCATCGGGGTTCACACCCTTAGAAGGCTCCTGGTTAAAGATCTTCTTGACGATATCTTGGATAGCGGGGATACGTGTCGAGCCACCTACGAGGATCACCTCATTGATGTCACTCGCTGTAAGACCTGCATCCTTGAGTGCCTGCTCACAGGGAGCTACGCAAGCGTGGATCAGTTTGTCAGCTAGCTGCTCAAACTTAGCACGTGTCAGCGTACGAACGAGGTGCTTAGCGATGCCATCTACAGGGATCAAATAAGGCAGGTTGATCTCCGTTGAGGTTGAGCTAGAGAGCTCTATCTTAGCACGCTCAGCAGCCTCCTTGAGACGCTGCAGTGCCATATTGTCCTTGCGTGGATCGACACCTTCGTCCTTCATAAACTCCTCAGCGAGCCAGTCAATGATAACATGGTCAAAGTCGTCACCACCGAGGTGCGTGTCACCATTCGTTGACCTCACCTCAAAGACGCCATCACCTAGCTCTAGGATAGAGATATCGAACGTACCACCACCGAGGTCGAAGACCGCAATCTTCATATCGGAGCCCTTCTTGTCAAGACCGTAAGCTAGCGAAGCAGCCGTAGGCTCGTTGACGATACGGCGAACCTTGAGTCCAGCGATCTCGCCAGCCTCCTTAGTAGCCTGACGCTGTGAGTCGTTGAAGTAAGCGGGCACCGTGATCACCGCATCGGTGACTTCTGTGCCGAGGTAGTCCTCAGCCGTCTTCTTCATCTTCTGAAGGATCATTGCGGATATCTCCTGAGGCGTGTAGAGACGTCCGTCGATGTCTACACGAGGAGTGTCGTTATCACCCTTGACCACCTTAAAGGGGACGCGCTCGGCCTCCTTCTCTATCTGCTCATAGGTCTCACCCATGAAGCGCTTGATCGAGTAGATCGTATTCGTCGGGTTCGTGATAGCCTGACGCTTAGCGGGGTCACCCACCTTGCGCTCACCACCCTCTACGAATGCTACTACTGAGGGAGTCGTCATACGTCCCTCGCTGTTGGGGATGACCTTGCTCTCGCCACCCTCCAGAACTGCTACACATGAATTTGTAGTTCCTAAGTCTATACCAATTATCTTACCCATAGTATTGTGTTGTTTGTTGATTTCTTATTTGTTAATGTCTCTGGCGGCTGACCTGGTTCATCCATAAGTCAGACGCTTACATCTCATAGATATCAAACATTGTGCCACAAAGCTCTCCTCTGCGACATTATGACAAAGTGCCACCGAGTCAGACAGCTGTAGCACGCCACCGCTGAACCGCTCAGACGAATTCCTAATCTCTAACATCTAATTTCTAATCTCTAACTTCTATCCTCTAATTTCGTACCTTTGGGGCGATGGATCTTCACAGCAAAAGCTTCTGAGCGATGACGAGACATGATGACTTAGCAGAGTACTTCAAGCAAAAGGGAGTACGTACCACGGCAAACCGCATCTTAGTGCTGCGCGCCTTGATGGCGGCAACGCAACCGATGAATCTCAACGAGTTGGAGACGACGCTCTACCCGATGGATAAGTCGAGCATCTCACGGGTGCTGACGCTCTTCCTAGCGCATGACATCGTCCACGCCTTCGAGGATGGGCGGGGCGTGTGCAACTATGAGCTCTGCGCCAGCGACGGCGTCTGCCTCGGTGAGGATGAGCACATACACTTCTACTGCGAGCGATGCCAGCACTCCTACTGCATGGAGATGCTTGAGGTGCCTCCCCTACGCCTCCCCAAAGGGTACAGTGCCCATGCCATATCCTTCGTCATCAAGGGGATCTGTCCCCACTGCCAGCATAGGCACCTCTAAGGGCGCAGACATCGGGATCCAAAGCATCAAGACGCCCCGCAGGGCTGACGCATATAAAAATAAGCTTGTTCCAATTCCTCCCTAGGAATTCCCAAATAGCTCGGTGGATATTTTTGATTTGCTCCCGAGGAAACTGCAAATTCTTCGGACTTATGATTTGATTCTTCCGAAGTTTCATTTGATACTTCCGAA
>UWSO01000050.1 GCA_900538385.1 uncultured Porphyromonas sp. | reverse complement strand
CTCGGTTACTTTTTTCTTCTTTCATTGTTGTTGGGGTTGGCTCCCCCAACTGTGTTCTATTTCAGGAGAGGACAAGTTTCATTTGATTCTTCCGAAGAAATTTTTCGTTCCTCCGTGGCTATTTTCGATTTCCTCCGGAGGAATTTAGCGTCTGTACACCGCCTCAAAAATCAAATGGTACATTTCTCAGAGGGGTGTGCGCAGGTGCGGGGCTATATGCGAACCGTCCCCCATCCAGTGTGAATAAACACTAGATAGGGGACGGCTTTTGTCTAGTTAAGTGTGTAGCGACCGTGTGTGACGGCCACGAGCTAGAGGGTGTGGAGAAGGCTCAGCTCTTAAGGCCAGCGTCTCCGTGTGTGTCTTAGCCCTCGATAGCGCCTGAAGGGCAAGCAGCAGCGCATGCGCCGCAATCGATGCAAGTATCAGGGTCGATTGAGTAGATATCGCCCTCAGAGATTGCGCCTACGGGACACTCATCGATGCAAGTGCCACAAGCTACACAGCTGTCAGTGATTACGTGTGCCATAATTCTATTGGTTTTTAGTTTGAGTATTAAGATTATCTGTGATGTTACCCCAGCTTTGAGTTACTACATAGGGTCTCTCTCATGCTTTGGTGGTGCAAAGATACAATAAACTTCTGAGAATACCTACTTCTAGGTATTGGAATGGTGTTTTTTTCTTCATAAAGAGCGAAGGTGAGTAGCAAACTCCCTTGTTGATACCTGCTTATTGGGATAGACTCTGGGGCTATCCCTGGGATTTCTCCTCGCTACCGATCATCGTTGCCGAGGTGACGCGCTCCACACGCACGGTCACTAGCTTGCCGATCTGGTTATGACCCTTGGGGAAGACGATCACTTTGTTCTGCTGGGTACGCCCGAAGAAGTCATCGCGCGAGCGCTTGCTGTAACCCTCGATGAGCACCTCAAAGCTCTTGCCCACGTCACGCTCATTGCTCTCGAGGCTCAGCTCGTTTTGCAGGGCGATCATACGATTGAGTCGCTCTACCTTGACCTCCTCAGGGACATCGTCGACGAGGTGACGGGAAGCGTAAGTGCCGGGACGCTCGGAGTACTTAAACATGAAGGCACTATCCAGTCGTGCCAGCCTCATTACCTCCAGCGTCTCCTGAAAGTCCTCCTCCGTCTCACCCGAGAAGCCACAGAAGACATCAGTGCTCAGTCCGCAGTCGGGCATATAGTCGCGGATGCGCTCCACACGCTCTAGGTACCACTCACGCGTGTAGCGGCGGTGCATACGCTCTAGGATGCGATTGCTCCCGCTCTGCAGGGGGAAGTGAATATGACGACAGATGTTGGGATAGAGGCTCATCACCTCGAGCGTCTCATCCTTCATATCCTTAGGGTGAGGCGATGTAAAGCGAATGCGCATCGTCGGAACCGCCTCAGCAACGCTTCGCAGCAGATCGGCGAAAGTGTAGTTTGCGCCCGTATCAGATTGCCAGCAGTAGGAGTTGACATTTTGCCCTAAGAGGGTCACCTCACGATAGCCCTCTTGCGCCATGCGCTGCACCTCACGGATGATACTCTCGGGGTCACGGCTGCGCTCACGACCTCGTGTGTAGGGGACGATGCAGTAGGTGCAGAAGTTGTCACACCCACGCATGATCGAGACGAAGCCACTGATATGCAAGCCAGGGAGACGCACAGGGATCACATCGCTGTAGGTCTCGCTCTTCGACAGCTCGATGCTAATAGCAGGCTCGCCCGCCTCAGCTGCAGCGATCAGGTGCGGCAGATCGGTGTAAGCATCAGGTCCTGCTACCAGATCCACGCCGTGATTCTGTATGAGTGTCTCCTGCACACGCTCTGCCATACAACCCAGCACGCCGACGATCTGCGGGTGCCCCGAGCGTCTGCGCTGACCATTGAGATTGTCCAGACGACGTATGATACGCTGCTCCGCATTGTCGCGCACCGAACAGGTATTGATGAGCACGGCATCCGCCTCATCGATCTGATCGGTGAGCTGATAGCCCGCCAGTTGCATCTGTGCAGCTATGATCTCGCTGTCAGCCACATTCATCTGACAGCCATAGGTCTCGATATAGACCCGCTTGTTCTCTTGCTCTATTTTCTCGGTCATAACAGGCGCAAAGGTACGAAAAGACTAGTTGCTGAGCCGCTCCCGCTGAATTCGCTTGTAGAGAACTACGTATAGAGAGTGACAGCAACGCCCACACCGCCTAGTGTCCGCAAGTCGGGACGCTCACCGCTCAGCTCTCGACTTCGCTATTGGCTTGTGGTGGCAGGCAGAGCAACCGGCGCAGCCCTGGGCTTCTCGGGGTCGGCGGATCAGTCGCCACAAGCTACGACCTATGTAGAGTAGTGCGACAAGCAGTATGAGTAGTACAATGACTGTCTGCAAATCCATAGCGACACCTACATTATATGATGAGTAGTCCTATCAGGCGTGCCAGATAAGCAACGATCCAGGCCAGCACGCAGGTGTAGACGACCACAAAGAGCCCCCACCAGGCACTGTTGAGCTCCTTAGAGACTGCCACCACGGTGGCGATACAAGGCATGTAAATAAGGACGAAGATGAGGAAGCTGATGGCTATCAGAGGCGTGTAGAGTGGCTCTCCCGTAACGGGGTCTTTCTCTTGGCGCATCTGTCGGGAGAGAGCCGAGCTGCCCACGGCAAAGTCTTCGCTCTCCTCGTCCACCGTCTCATTGCCCGTGTAGATGACACTGAGGGAGCTGACGACCACCTCTTTGGCCGGTAGACCAGCCACAAGCGCCACGCTGAGCTTCCAGTCGAAGCCGAGCGGAGCTAGGACGGGTTGCACAGTCTGTCCGATGCGTCCTAAATAGGAGCGCTCTTGCTGCTCCATGTGCGCTTGACGCTCTATCTCGGCGACCTGCTCACTGCGCTCACTCTCAGAGAGCGTGCTCTGCTGCTGCACCTGTGCTATCTGCTCATCGGCACGAGACATCACCTCCTCACGAGGATAGTAGCCTAGAGCCCAGATGATGACTGACGCCACGAGGATCACTGATCCCATCTTGTGGAGGTACTCGCGCGCTTTGTCCCACATGTGTATACCCACGGCACGCACCATCGGTATGCGGTAGGGAGGTAGCTCCATGACGAAGGGGAGATCCTCCGACTTGAAGAGTACCCGGCGGAAAAGCTTTGCCATGAGGAAAGCCAGCAACACCCCCAGGGCGTACAGTCCGAAGAGTACCAACCCAGCACTTTGTGGGAAGAAGGTCCCCGCAATGAGTATGTAGACTGGTAGTCTGGCGCTACAGCTCATGAGCGAAGTGACTAGCACCGTGATGATGCGACTCTGTCGGCTCTCGATCGTGCGGGATGCCATCACAGCAGGAACATTGCACCCGAAGCCCATGATGAGCGGTATGAAGGACTTACCGTGCAGCCCCATGTGGTGCATTAGTCGATCCATGAGGAAGGTAGCTCGAGCCATATAGCCCGTGTCCTCCATTATGGATATAAAGAGGTAGAGGATGAGGATATTGGGTAGGAAGACGAGGACACCGCCCACGCCGCCTATGACACCCGTCACCAGCAGATCACGTAGAGGTCCAGGCGACATCAGCCCGTGAACCCAAGCTCCGAGAGCATCCACGCCCTGCTCGATCCAGTCCATTGGGAAGGCTCCCAAGGCAAAGGTTGCCTCAAACATGATAAAGAGGAAGGCGAGAAAGATCGGATAACCCCAGATGGGGTGTATGAGGAGGTTGTCTATACGATCCGTCATGGTGCGTATGCGTCGCTTGTTCGGACGGTAGGTCTCTCTGAGTGCTCCGGCGATGAAGCCGTAGCGCTGGTTGATGATATAGTTCTCTAGATCCTCCTCGTTGGAGTGATTCTTGCGCAGTCTGTTCTCCTCGTAGGCGGTGGCTGTGAGGAGGTAGTCGCCTTTCGCTTGCTGCTTGATGAAGCTATGTGTGTGCGGGTCCCCCTCAAGCAGCTTGACCGCTAAGTAGCGGGGGGATAGGTGATCGGGAAAGGTCGCATGCTCGGTGAGCTTCGTTTGCAGGGTTGCTATGCTCTGCTCGAGGTCCGTGCCGTAGTGTATCTGCAGGAAGCGGCGATCGGCGTAGAGATTTTCGTCAACGAGCTGACGTACCTTGTCAAAGAGCTCTGAGATACCGACCCCCTTGCGGCAGATGGTCGGTACCATCGGCGCACCTAGGAGGTGGGAGAGCTGCTGCACATCGAGTTGATTCTTCTTCTGCTCGAACTCGTCCCACATGTTGAGCGCGACCACCATCGGGATACCCATCTCGCGGACCTGCACGGCGAGGTATAGCTGTCGCTCTAGGTTGGTCGCATCGAGTACATCGATGACCACATCGGGACGCGTCTCTTCATTGGTCAGGTAGTCACGGATGTAAAGCTCCTCTGGCGAATAGGGCGATAGCGAATAGGTGCCGGGGAGGTCGACCAATTCGTAGCGTATGCCTTGATGGTCGAAGTGAGCCTCTTTAGCTTCGACAGTCACCCCGCTGTAATTGCCGACGCGCTCATGCGCTCCGCTGGCATGGTTGAAGAGAGTCGTCTTGCCGCTGTTTGGGTTACCAATGAGCGCTACCCGTAGTGAGCGGGAGATAGCTGCACTGGCTGTCGGGGAGGAGGCTGTCGACTGCGCCTCAGAGCCTTCGCTATGGCTGAAAGTCTGGTGCAGTGGCGGTAGCTCCTCCGAGGCGGACGACTGGTCGATGAGCTCTACCGTGATCAGTCCCGCCTCTTTGCGACGCAGCGAGACATTGTAGTCCATCAGTCGATAGTAGATAGGATCCTTCAGCGGGGCTGCTTGGATTACCTCCACCACCTGCCCCTGCACGAAGCCCATCTCTAGGATACGCTTGCGAAAGGCTCCATGCCCGCCGACCGACAGGATACGAGCTCGGTCGCCATTATGTAACTCCGACAATTTCATGCGCCACAAAGATAATGAAAGCTGACCGAGCGGCCTTCTTTGGCGACTACCTAATACTAGGTATTGCTGCCTACTTTTTGAGAATCTAGAGGCAATCGTTGCGGTTTCTAGAGTGGGGGTTGACATATAATCAGCAAGGTCTCAAATCTCCTCGGAGAGAATCTCGAAATTCCTCCGTGGGGATTTTTTATTTTCCACCGAGGTCTGGAAAATTTCTTCGGAAGAATCAAATGAAACTTCGGAGGAATGAAATCATAAGTCCGAAGTATTTTCTCGCTCCTCCGTGGAGAATTTCTTTTTTCTCCGGAAGTATTTCAGATTTACCACGGGACTTTTTTTGACCCCAGTACTTTTAATGGAAGAATGTAGTAGAAGGTTGCCCCCTTGCGGGTCAAACTAGATACCCGTAGCTACTGGGAGCGAAAAGCGCTCGACCCAGACGGGGAGATCGGCGAGGTGGGTGGCGAGCGGCGCGGTGGCGTCTAGTAGCGGGTTGTCGGTGAAGATACCGTAGAGCGCTGTGCCTGAGCCGGACATCGCGGAGTAAATGGCGCCATGACGGTAGAGCGTGTCACATAGAGCGGCTAGCTCGGGATAGTGTGCGAAGACGACGGACTCGAAGTCATTGACGATCAGCTCTCGCCACTGTTCTATCGGCTGCTCCAGTAGCGAAGTGAGCTCGCCCTCCGCCTCGGGGTGGCGAGTCACCTGTCGGTACGCTTCGGCGGTGCTCATGCCGATGGGAGGCTTGACGACGAGGAGCCATTTGCCGAGGAGTGCAGACGGCATGGTGAGCGGTGTGAGCACTTCGCCGCGGTCTGTGACCAGTGTGGGGCGTGACTGTATGAAGAATGGACAGTCGCTTCCCAGCTTCCCCGCCAACGTCTCTAGCTGCGTTGTGGAGAGCCCTAAACGGCAGAGTTTGTTGATCGCTAAGAGCGTGTAGGCGGCATCGGCGGAGCCACCACCGAGACCAGCTTCTGTTGGGATCTGCTTCTCGAGTTTGAGCCGTAGCGGAGGTATCTCCGGGTGGTGCGCTCTGAGTAGCTGCACCGCTTTGTAGATCAGATTGCGCTCGATGGGCAGCTCGCCTGCTAGACCAGCGATCTCGTACGAGTCCTCCGCTGCTTCTGCCGCGATGTCCACCATGAGCCGGTCCGCCCAGCCAATGGGGAGCATACAGCTCTCGATGTCGTGGTAGCCGTCAGGTCGGCGGCGTAGGATACGCAGCCCGAGGTTGATCTTAGCGTGTGGGTGTAGGATCATGTTGTGATCATTACTTATTCTTGTATAGGTGCACCCCGTCGGTGCGGTAGCGGTCGTCCTCCTCGAGGAGCTTCTGCAGGATCGGGAGCAAAGCTTTCTGCTTGACACCAAGGCTCTTCGCCAAAGCCTGCAAGGTAGGTGAAGGCTCTTCCAATTGCTCTAGAAGAGTCTTGAGTCGCGTCTCCAATGCCTCTTCACTGCGCAGGGCTCGCGCCTTACGAGCTAGGCAAAGGTCACAGCGTCCGCATGGCTCCGCCAGTTCCTCACCGAAGTAGTGTAGGAGCATAGCCTGTCGGCAGCCCTGCTGACCGTCTAGGTATGCTATCGTGGCGGTGAGCCGCTTGGTCATTGCTTCTTTGCGCAGCTCGTAGACCTCTTTGGGTATGAGGAAGTGATGCTTGCGCTCACGCCGTGTGTAGAAGAGGATATGGGGCAAGCGCTTTCTTGGAACATAGTGAATGATGCCTCGCTGGCTCATCCTAACCAAGCTGTCGTAGACCTCCTCCCCCGTCAGGTGCGTCTGTATGGAGAGGGTACGCTCGTCGATGAAAACGTAGTCGGCAAAGAGTCCCGAGTAGTTTCTCAAGACAGCTCGTAGCACCTTGTCATCTTGGGCGGACAAGCCTCGGATGTAGTAGAGCTCCTCTCTAGAAACCTCCACGATGAGTCGTGAGCGCGCCTCATCGAGAAGTAGCTCCCAGGCACCCGCCAGCTCGAGGATATGTAAGGCACTCAGGCTACGTATCGGGTGTAGATGTTCCGTACGTACAAAAGCCTCTAGGTCTATCTCATAGCTGCGCTCCATGCCCTCGCCGAGACCTATCCCTAGGTAGCTGTAGAGGGTGTCGTAGATGTTGCGAATGTAAGCTTTGTCGGGGAATTCGTTTTGCACCCGCTGCTGGAGCATGCCACGATCTCGTCGCTCATATAGTACCACGGCAAAAGCACGCAGCCCGTCACGCCCCGCACGCCCTGCCTCTTGGAAGTACTCCTCCAGAGCCACAGGCATACTCCAGTGCACGACGAGACGCACATCAGGCTTGTCGATGCCCATGCCGAAGGCATTCGTGCAGACCATCACACGCACCTCTCCCGCCATCCAAGCGTTTTGCTTGATCTCTCGCTCAGCATGCGTCAACCCCGCATGGTAGTAGTGTGCTGATACGCCCGCCTCTTGTAGCATCTCAGCCAGCTCTTGCGTCTTCTTGCGATTGCGACAGTAAACGATCGCGCTGCCTTTCGTCGAGGAGAGGATATGGAGCAACTCCGTCGCCTTGTCCGTCGTCGGACGTACGATATACTGCAGGTTGTCCCGTGCGAAAGAGCTGCTGATGACATGTGGCTCACGAAAGCTAAGACGAGCCATCACGTCTGCCACCACTTCTGGCGTGGCGGTCGCTGTGAGTGCCAGCAGTGGTACTGTGGGGTAGAAGCGACGTATCTCTGCAATCTTCAGATAGCTAGGACGAAAGTCATAGCCCCACTGCGAGATACAGTGACACTCGTCCACCACAATCAGCCGTATCGGCAGCTCGGGCAGACAGGCGAGGAAGAGAGGCGAGCTTAGTCGTTCGGGGGAGAGGTAGAGGAACTTGCATCCGCCATACAGACAATTGTCCAAGGCGCGATGAATCTCCTTGTACTCCATGCCCGAGTGAATAGCCGTGGCAGACAGCCCCCGCTTGTTGAGACCATCTACCTGATCCTTCATAAGGGCAATGAGCGGCGTGACCACGAGCGTCAGTCCGTCGTGTAGCATCGTCGGCACCTGAAAGGTGATGCTCTTGCCGCCACCCGTAGGTAGCAGCCCGAGCGTATCTCGCCCTGCTAGGACGCTCTCGATGATCTCCGCCTGCTTGAGCCGAAAGGAGGGGTAACCCCAGTAGCGGTGGAGTACCCCTAGCGGGGTCTGCTCATCGTCGGCAGAGGTGGTTTGCTCCGTCTCTGGTCGATCGCTCGCCTGCTGAGGAGTCGTCTCGCCTAGCTGCTCTCGCTCAGTCGTAGCTCTCGGATCGAGCGCAGCATCGCACCACAAGTCAGCCTGCTCCTCTAGGAGCAAGTCCCAGTCGACAGCTTCGCCACGCCCAGAGGAGTTGCCTGCCGCCTCATCGCTGGGAGGCAAAGAGGTCCTCTCCAGGTCGTTGTGGCTTGACATCCTTGATCAGTAACTGTAGGGAGACAGCTCCGTTAAAGTGGTTCTCATCTATTTGATAGACAAGGGCAAAGGGGGCATTTGCTCTTCCTGCCGACGATTTCTTAACAAAGCGGAAGGCTGGAGCTTGGTTGAAGGCTATCCCTGGGCAGTGCTTCTTGGATCCCAGCGTAGGGATGGCATCCACTTTAAAGTGCTCGCCATTGCGCCCCACAGCTCTGCTAGCACCTCCGTCATAGACTTGCTGCGTGACGAAGAGTGGCTGGTAGTTGTCCGGACCATACGGAGCAAAGCGCTGTATCGTCGTGTAGAGTCTCTGCGTCACCTCACGAAGCTCTATCTCAGCATCGATCTCTATCGGTGTGGTGTGCGCTCGGTCACTATTCGTAACGGCATTGACTCCCTGTATATAGGCTCTAAAGTCAGGCAACTTGTCTGGCAAGAGGGTCAGCCCAGCGGCATAGGTGTGCCCGCCGAAGTTTAAGAGCAGATCTCTAGCCTCCTCGATGATGCTATAAATGTCTATCCCGCCGACACTTCGCGCAGAGCCCACGATCCGATCGCTTGTACCAGTCAGCACGATCGTCGGTCTATTGGTATACTCCGCCACACGCGAGGCGACGATCCCTATGATCCCCTTGTGCCAGTCAGGCTGGTAGAGGACTACGATGGGCTGATGCGCCAACTCGGGATTGACCTGTAGGAGCTGCATAGCCTCATCAGTCGTGGAGCGGTCTAGCTCACGACGACGCACGTTGTACTCGTCGATCAGCTCGCTCATGCGGGCTGTCGTCTTCGCATCATTACTCAGAAGCAGATCGACCGCTTCGCGACCATTCATCATACGTCCTGAGGCATTGATCCTCGGGCCGATCTTGTAGATGATGTCGGCCATTGTGATCTTACGCCCTTCGAGACCACAAGTCTTGATGATCCCCTTGAGCCCCATCGAGGGATTGCGATTGAGCTGACGCAGCCCATAGTGCGACAGGATCCTATTCTCATCCATCACAGAGACTAGATCAGCAGCGATACTCACCGCGACCAGGTCTAGGAGCTTAAAGAGCGAAGCGGAGGGGAAGCCATTGTCCATCCCAAAGGCCTGCATAAACTTAAACGCCACGCCACACCCACAGAGCTCCTCAAAGGGGTAATGACAGTCTGGTCGCTTAGGGTCTAGGACGGCCGCCGCATCTGGCAGCTGGTCGTCCGGGTGGTGGTGGTCGCAGATGATGAAGTCTATCCCCAACGTCTTAGCATAGGCTATCTCTTTGATAGCCTTGATGCCACAATCCACCACGATGATTAGAGTCGCACCTATCTTGTGGGCATAATCCACGCCCCGATAGGATACGCCGTACCCCTCATCGTCTCGTCCGGGGATGTAGTAGCTCAGCAGATGCTCGCTACACCCCGCCGAGCGGAGGTACTTATAGATTAGTGATACAGCTGTAGTGCCATCTACATCGTAGTCGCCGTATATCATGATATGCTCCTTGCGCCCTAGAGCCTTGTTGAGACGCTTGACAGCTAGATCCATATCTTTCATCAGAAAGGGGTCGTGCAGATCCTCTAGCGATGGATGAAAGAATCGCTGTGCATCTATTTCTGTACGGATACCACGACGATAGAGTAGGCGCCCCGCTACAGCGGGTATTCTCAAGGCATGCGCCAGTTGAGAGCCACCCACCTCCTCCTCTCGGGTGAAGGGAGTGTATTGCCATTCGTTCGTCATTATATTGTTTTATTTTTTTTGTCATGGGAAGAGTGGATAGGCTAGGAGCAGACCAAGGCACCTGACTCGTCATGGGAGCGGTCCGGACAACTTGGATAGAAAACGATTTATAGCTCATTACTAGCACGTTATATTGTTAATACCTAGAGCGAAGCTTGCGATAAGGTCGCACCTCCGCATTTTAGGCTCCGTAAATGTACGAAATAATCTTGAGATAACGATACCAGCCACCTCGACTTGCACAGCTGACTCATTATAATAATATGGACTGAGTGGGCTCACCTCAATCTCTCCCGATGAATTTTCAAATATCTCGGGAGATGTTTTTGATTTTCTCCCGAGGAAATGGTGAAACTCTTCGGACTTATCATTTGATTCTTCCGAAGAAACGCAGCATATCTCCGTGGAGAATTTTTATTTCTCAGCGAGGAAATTCGGATTTTCCTCGGGAGAAAATGAGAATTGAAGATTAGAGGTGTCCTCTTCCTGAAAAAAGTACACAGTTGGGGAGGTGTTACTGAGATGGTACACGGGTTACTTTTGTTAGTCCTGTGAGTGTACTCATTTGTTAGTTTTGCTCCTGCTG
>UWSO01000049.1 GCA_900538385.1 uncultured Porphyromonas sp. | reverse complement strand
CTATAATGTGAGTCCATAGCGCTATGTGACAAGACTTAATCCATCTATTCCTCGGCTGGCGTCAGGGATAGCTCCTTGGATACAGGGTATAATGCGTCAGTCCTGTTGGAGTGACCAGCGCTGACGGCTAATTTCTGTTTTTGCACTAAAACTTAGGATAGAGCTCGCTCATGATCATTTATTCGTACCTTTGTAATCTAAGTAATACAAGACAATAACTATGAGCCACTCCTCATTGATTAGCGAACTGAAGGCGCGTGGAATGATTCATAATATCATGCCAGGCACCGAAGAGCAACTTACAGAGCATCTGACGACTGCCTACGTGGGCTTTGACCCGACAGCTGACTCGCTCCATATCGGTCACCTCGTCGGCGTGATGATGCTACGACACCTACAGCGTGCTGGACACAGACCTATCGCTCTACTGGGTGGAGCTACTGGCATGATCGGCGACCCCTCGATGAAGTCCCAAGAGCGCAACCTACTAGATATGGATACGCTCCGACACAATCAGGAGTGCATCGGTCGGCAGCTGGGGCACTTCCTCGACTTTGAGTCCGATGCTCCCAATAAGGCGCTGCTCCTCAACAACTACGACTGGATGAAGGATTACAGCTTCCTCAACTTCATCCGAGACATCGGTAAGCATATCACGGTGAACTATATGATGGCGAAGGACAGCGTCAAGCGTCGCCTCGAGGCGAATGCCGAGGCAGGACTCTCCTTCACCGAGTTCTCCTACCAGCTCCTCCAGGGCTACGACTACCTGCACCTCTACCGCGAGTACGGCTGCCGTGTGCAGATGGGCGGTTCCGATCAGTGGGGCAACATCACGACTGGCACGGAGCTGATACGTCGCATCGAGGGCGGTGAAGCCTTTGGCGTGACCTGCCCGCTGATCAAGAAGGCTGACGGCACGAAGTTTGGCAAGACAGAGCAGGGCAATGTCTGGCTAGATCGTCGCTACACGTCGCCCTACACATTCTGTCAGTTCTGGCTCAACGTCTCGGACGAGGATGCCGAGCGCTTTGTCAAGATCTTTACCAGCATTCCACTAGAGGAGATCGACTCGCTCATAGAGCGTCATCGTCAGGCACCGCATGAGCGCCTCCTCCAGCATACACTCGCAGAGCAGCTCACGGTCATGGTACACGGACGTGAGGACTACGAGCAGAGCATGTCGGCTGGGCAGATACTCTTTGGCAATAACACGCACGACCAGCTGCGTCAGATGTCTGAGGAGCTACTCAAGGAGGTGATGGCGGGCGTACCAAACTACAACGTCGCACGGACGCTCCTAGAGCAGGCAGATAGTGTGAAGCTGCTAGACCTGCTGGTGGAGCATGCTCCGATCTTTAAGTCCAAGGGCGAGCTGCGCAAGCTGATCGCTTCGAATGGCATCAGCCTCAACAAGGAGAAAGTTGCTGACCAAGATTGTGTGGTCTCCACAGACGACCTGATCGCTGGCAAGTATCTGATCGTACAGCGAGGTAAGAAGAACTACTACCTCATCACGGTCTCTGCCTAGCACAAAAAGGGAAGCCCTATGCTCCTCTCGGTCGTCCTAGTCAACTACAAGGTGCCGCAGCTGACCATCGAGGCGGTCCGCTCGGTACTGGCTAGCGGTCTTCGGCTGGACGGAGAGATAGAGGTGATCGTGCTGGACAATGCTTCTGGCGATGACTCGATGGAGCGCCTTCGCACAGCCTTTGGCGCGGAGCCTAGGGTCAAGCTGTTGGAGAGTGCAACGAATTTGGGCTTTGCCCGTGGCAATAATCAAGCGATTGCTGAGACGCGTGGCGACTATCTCCTGCTACTCAATCCCGATACGCTAGTCGGGGAGTCAACACTCGTCTACTGCTTGACCTTCCTCCGGACCCATCCCGAGGCAGGTGCCGTGGGGCCTCGCCTCATCAACCAGTCTGGGGCGATGCATCCCGAGTGCAAGCGGGGCGTGCCTACACTGTGGCATAGCTTCTGCCGCTTCACACGTCTCTACCGCTTGGCACCTCACTCTGCATGGCTCAATGGCTACTATCAGGGGCATCTCTCGCCTGATGAGGTGCAGCAGGTGCCGGTGTTGACGGGCGCTTTTTTGATGATGCGGCGAGCACTATATCAAGCAGTGGGCGGACTGGATGAGCGCTACTTCATGTATGGCGAAGACATAGATCTCTGCTACACGATAGAGCGGGCGGGCTACCACAACTACTACCTCCCCACGCCAGTGCTACACTACAAGGGCGAGTCGGAGCAGGCGGTCGACAAGGTGCGCTACGAGGAGAACTTCTACGGAGCGATGCGCCTCTTCTATCTCAAGCATCAGGGGGAGAGTTGGTGGAGCCGACACGTGATCACACCGCTGGTACTTGCCACCATCAACCTACAACGTCGCTTGGCGCTTTGTCGTCGCAAGACGCAAGTTTCGCTACCCGCACCGCATACGGTGTCGCTAACGCTCGCTGAGCTGGTCACAGATCTAGACGCCTTCCCTGAGGGAACTCATCTAAAGCTCTCACTCGCGGGGGCTTCGTACGACTCTTTGCTAGAGACTATGGAGCGTTGCGCTGAGCGGAGATACCTATTTATAGTAAACGCATAAGACTATTTCGCTGAAGCTATGAAGCACAAACCGATTATCATAGGCGTAGCGGGCGGAACCGCCTCGGGCAAGAGTACCCTGGTGCGCCGGCTGCAAGAGACCTTTGTCGATGAGGATGTCGTAGTCCTCAGTCACGACTACTATTACAAGGCGCACGATGAGCTGCCTCTGGAGCAGCGTGCTAAGCTCAACTACGACCACCCCGAAGCCTTCGACACGAAGCTGATGTGCGAGCAGATTAACCAGCTTTGCGAGGGGCACAGCGTGGAGCGTCCCGTCTATTCCTTTGTCAATCACAACCGCATCCCCGAGACGGTCACCATAGATCCGCCTTGTGTGCTGATCATCGACGGGATCTTGATCTTTGAGAATGAGGAGCTACGTGACCTGATGGATGTCAAGATCTACGTACAGACAGACGACGATGTGCGCCTGGCGCGTCGCATACAGCGCGACGTCAAGGAGCGGGGACGCAGTG
Source organism: uncultured Porphyromonas sp. (assembly GCA_900538385.1). Taxonomy (GTDB): domain Bacteria; phylum Bacteroidota; class Bacteroidia; order Bacteroidales; family Porphyromonadaceae; genus Porphyromonas. The sequence goes on along the minus strand of UWSO01000049.1, from coordinate 7,954 downwards.
TAGACTCAGTCATCGAACAATACCTCACGACGGTCAAGCCGATGCACCAACAGTTTGTCGAGCCCTCACGACGCTACGCCGATCTGATCATCCCCGAGGGAGGCTTTAACTCCGTTGCCGTGCGTCTGCTCATAGACAATGTGCGCTCGCTACTCTCCTCAAGAGCTAAGCATTAGAGGATAGATGTTGGATCAGATATTAGGCTACGACCTCTCAGCTTTTGTGTGGTCAGAGGTTACAGTGACGAGGATCCTAGACTTCATCGGGACCTTCGCCTTCGCTATCTCTGGCATACGCCTAGCATCGACCAAGCAGATGGACTGGTTTGGGGCTTATGTGCTGGGTGTCACGACGGCTGTGGGCGGAGGTACGTTACGAGACCTATTTCTCGGCACGACCCCTTTCTGGATGCTACAGCCGTCCTACCTAATTATCACCTTTGTGGCGCTACTCTACGTATATATCTTCAGAAAGATCCTGATCCGCACAGCTCCGACGGTCTTTGTTTTTGACGCTATCGGACTGGGACTCTTTATGGTGGTGGGCGTGGACAAGACGCTCGCCATGGGTTTCCCCAGTTGGGTAGCGGTCATCATGGGTACGGTAACTGGCTCCTTCGGGGGGTTGCTGCGAGACATTATCCTCAACGAGACACCACTCATCTGTCGCCAAGACATCTACGCCTTGGCCTGCATCGCAGGAGGTGTCATCTACACACTGATGCTTCGCTTTGTGACTATAGATACGATCTACGCACAGCTCATATCAGCTAGCATGGTCATCCTGATACGCATCCTAGCAGCGCACTATCACTGGCATTTGCCACAGCTCAAAGGAGTCGACAGCTCCCAGTAACTTACCACTCTTATGAAAAACATTATGACCTTCTTACCACTTGCTTTTACCCTGTTCTTCGCTTGTCAGCCCTCCACTGACAGCAGTGCTGAGGTGGCCCCTATGGATACGATCGTGGCTGCAGACACCGTTGTGGCTGAGCCTCAAGCTGAGCTCACAGCTGAGCAGATTGTCATCGACCGAGAGCTCTCCTTTGACAAGTATACGCTCGAAGACTCCTACGAATATAAGGAGGAGACGCGCACCATACAGTGGGATAAGATACGAGAGCAGCTCCTCCGCATAGAGCAGCTACAAGCAGAACCACATCAGTGGGGCGTACTGCAAAACTATAAGAACGCAAACGGAGAAGCTCCACTCACCAAATCGTGGTCTCGCGACAGCTATAAGTTAGTCTCCGACTCGCTCGGGGTGGAGCGCTATCAGTCGGTGCCACTCTACGCACCCACAGACACCCTCAAACCTGAGCTTTACGGTCGTGACGGGACGCTCATAGCGATGACAGATACTCTGGGTAGCAACTTTTGGCAAGGACGAGCCGAGTCTCCCGAAGCGGAGTGGTATGTGCCACGTCGCTACGTACAGCTACTGGAGCCTGACGTCACCTTTTCGCACGTGGTCGTAGTAGATCGCAAAAATCAGCACATCGTCGTGCTGGAGCGCCAGTCGCCAGCGCACTACCTCACGCGGAGCATCAACCCCGCCACAACGGGTCGCCACAAGCCTCCCCATGCCAAGGAGACACCCCTAGGGATCTTCCTCCTGCAGCAGAAGAAGCCTAAGATGTTTTACACCAGTGACGGGTCTAGTCGCATAGCCGGCTTTGCCCCGTGGGCTAGTCGCTTCACTTGCGGAGCCTATATACATGGTGTCCCCGTAAACAATCCCAAGGGTAAGATTGTCGAGTACAGTCCGTCGCTCGGCACGACGCCCCGCTCCCATATGTGCGTCCGCAACGCCAGTTCGCACGCTAAGTTTGTCTATGACAACTGCCCCACGCTCGCAACCCTCATCGTCGTGATCGAGTAGCCTGAATTGTATTAAAGGCATAGAATGTATGCAGTATGACGCTGTTACAGAAAGAGATGGCTATATAGGAAAGTTTTGTATCTTCGCACTGTAGGGTTCCACAAATTTTCTCAGGCTCCCTAATCGATAGTTTTTGTTGTAGCTCTTTTGCGTTCGTACCATAGAGAAACATAAAAGCTATCACATGCGCGAACTGGATTAATTGATATAACATACCTAAACAACAAGACTATGAAAAGAGCATTACTCCTATTAACGCTATTGCTTTGTCTTTTTTCCAGAGGATGGTGCGATACCTCCGGGAGCAGCCAAAAGCATTTGGACGAGCAAGTCAACAAGCGATTGCAAACAATGGCTACGCCTTTGCACCAAGAAGAGCCATCCTCAAGAGCGTCTAAGCAGCTGAATCTTTCCACCTCTGAGACACAGCAGCTAGGTACTGTAACCCTTAATGCCGACACTTCGGTAAACGTCCCCTTCGTTTTTGCACCTACGAAAAAAGACTTTGCAAACTTCAAGATCGTAGACAACAATCACGACGAACGTACCTGGCAGTTCGAGGCCAAGAAAAAAGCCTTAATGTATCGCTACTCCACCAAGCAAGATGCAGATGACTATGTGATTCTTCCAGCAGTGAAGATTACAGAAACAAGCCATCTTTATATGTTCTCCATCGAGGCATCTCCGAGCAATGCGACCTACGGAGAGTCGTTTGAAATGTATGTCGGTCGGACACCAGATCCGAAAGACCTTAAACTGATTTTCTCATCGGGTATGATCTATGGAGAGCTACAATATGCCAGCTACAAAGCTTATTTTCATGCTGAGGAACCAGGATTGTACTATGTGGCAGTAAGAGCCACATCGCCTCGAAATGGCTGGAGGCTATATGTGCGCAATCTTGGTGTAGAGGAAACAGACAAGAGTATCGGTGTTCCAGCCTGTCCCGAAAATGTTGTGGTAAAAGCAGCAGAGCTAGGACAGACAGAGGCTATTGTCAGCTTTACAATGCCACAACAGACTGCAGCATTTTCCCCTCTTGCTGCAGACAAGCCACTTACAGCCGTTCTAACATGTGGAACGGCTAAGATTACAGTAACTGGGTTACCTGGAACCGAGCAGAGTGCCACAATAAAGACTGAGCAGGGCTACAACGAAATTTCGGTAACAGTAGCCAATGCCGACGGAGAAGGACTTTCCGTCACTAAGAAACTGTTTACGGGAAAGGATATTCCATCTGTACCAGAAGTGTCTACCTCAGTAAGTAAGGACAATATGACGTTGCAGCTGTCTTGGCAGAAAAACACAGTGGGACTCAATGGAGGATATGTAGACCCTGCCGAAGTGACCTACAAGGTGAAGAAATACAAAGAAGAGGCTGGCATGGGGACATGGGTAGACTTTGTTGACGTAGGCAATGCTACATCCTACAATTACACTCTTCCTGTAGGCGAGGCCCTTCAGATTGCGAATCTAGGCATCACAGCGTCAAGCAGTATGGGGGAGAATAAAGAGGTCGTTGGGGTCTCAGGAATGATCGGGACACCATACACACTCCCAATCGTTGAGTATTTAAGGAATAAGCAGTTTAATTTCAAGCCTGTAGCTCCCGAAGAGATTGATGAGAATTCAAATGCTACCTGGGGCTTCATGGATCCTGCAGACGTTTTGAAGGAGGCGGCAAATGAAAGTGGTAGAGCCATGGTGGGCTACATCACACATTACGGCAAAAGTCGCGCAAAGCTTTCTTTTCCTAAATTTTCCATGGAAGGACAGACACAGGTAAATATTGAAATAGAAGCATATTTCCATGATCTGATGCCCAAGACTCAAGTGTACGCATATGCTTTTGGCATCCAGGAGACTCTCTTGGGAACGATTGACGCCACGATGGGAAAGGGGTGGAAGAAAGTTTCATTTGCCCTGCCTTCAGATTTTGATGGTGAAAAATGGGTAGGCTGGTATCTCACGGCTAACTATCCAGGCGAGAGCGAAGACGAATACTTGCTGATAGACAAGTATCTAATTCGTCCAGAGACACCACATGATCTGGCTGTTACGATGCTTGATGGGAACCTAGAGACATCGATAGGTGAGAAAGTTCATTACAAAGCTACAGTTGAAAACTTTGGCACGCAGCAAGCACAGTTAAGCAAAGCGCGCTTCAGTCTCTTTGCACGAGGTGTGGAAGTATCATCCTTTGATGTTGTGAGCCAAGATACGCCACTTGATATTGCTCCGAATCAAGTCATCAGTTTCGAATACGAATTTGATGCTACGACCGATCTGCTAGGAGACATACAAGTAAAATTTGAGATTTTACAACCAGACGATGTACTCACGAATAATAGTTTGGAAATCCAAGCGACAGTTTTGAAAGGAGAAAAACCGGTTATCACAGATCTCTCAGGAAAGTTAGACGAATCTGGTGGCGGCATGAATCTTTCTTGGTCCAGCGTTGGGAAGCTCGTCGGCGTTCAGGGCTTTGAGAAATGTACTCCTTTTTATTATGGGCCCAAGTTGGCAGAATTCAAAAACGTGGACATGGACAAGAAGAATACTTATACTCTGACTGGTTTTAAGATTCCACATCAGGGATATGCTAAAGCCTTTCAGGTACTCAACTACGCGCTGGCCAACATTACCATGGAAAGCTATAGACCACATGGGGGGGAGCAATGCCTATTGGCATTGTGTCCAGACGACGAAGCGACCAAGGCTGACGATTGGCTAATTTCTCCAGCAGTTAAAGGTGGAACCGACATGTCATTCTTCCTGAATATTCTTAACGAAAAATATGTGCCAGAAATTGTAGAGGTTCTCGTTTCTAATAAGACGGACGATATCGCAGACTTCACACTCTTGGAGACGATACAGAAATCAGACATGGCATGGCAGCAATGTTCGTTTACCCTTCCGCAGGACTCCAAATACTTTGCCATACGCTATCGCAGTTTCGATTGCTTCGGTATCATGATTGATGATATCGACTATATTCCAGCAAGTGGTGAACCCATCGTGACTTATCGAGTTTACAAGAATGACAATGTCATTTCAAATGATTTAGAGCAATGCTCCTATCACGTTGAAAATGTAACCGTTGGTGATCGTTTTAATGTTTCTGTATGTGTTGATGGCGTTGAATATGCCAAGTCGAACACCATGCTCGTCTTGTCAACTGGTGTTGAAGAAATCCTTCAGGATACTGAGTGTGAAGTTCTAGGCTTGCAGGGCGCATTGTGCGTCAATGCTCCAGCTGGCTCGCAGGTGGACGTGTGGACCGCCAGTGGTATCTCCGTGGCCTCGTTTCAAACATCAGGAAAGAGCCAGTATATCCAAGTTCCGAGCGGAAGCTACATTATAAAGATAGGTCAAACCACCAAAAAGGCAGTTGTAAGGTAAAAAATGCCTGTTACGTAATCAAATCAACCACTTTTGGAGATAGACTTTCAAAAAGTCAATGACCCTTCTGAACATACAACAAGAGGATATGCCTGTTAGGTATATCCTTTTGTTGTATAGGTCTGTACAGTATTTGACGCAAAAACGACTATAGAGATACTCTCAAAGGGATCCATAAAGTCTTAACGGTAAGCAACTGGTAGTTTATCCCAAAGTGCACTTGGGGAAAGTTAGACAGGATTCCCTTGCAACAAAGAGTGAATTACAGATGTGTTCTATTTTTGGGGCATCTTGCCCTCGCTGCTTGCGTATCAGTCTTGTATTCTCTCAGAAACTTATACCCATGACTCTGTTTTTTCGTACCTTTGCGGGCAGAGTTGTGGCGCAGATGCCTGCACTTATCTGACGGGTCTGTCAGTCGCACTCTTCACTTCACTGATCACTCAAACTTTATATCCCTAAAAACGTTATGGACGACTCCTTACCGCCGAGTAAGACTCGGAGCCTCTCTTGTAGACCTTCTCTACTGCGGAGCCTATGCCCTAGCGTCTATATAGGGTGTCCCCACGCCTAAATCTACGTAAGTAGGCACCGCATAGAAATAGGAGGTCTCTTAAGTTATCATCCCCTATCATTCACATCTTAAGAGCCATAGATATTATGCGGAAGTTTTATCTACCCAAGCAACAGTTTACCCAAGTCGAGACCCTAGAGCCACATACGTGGATCAAAGTGGTGCAACCCACCTCTGAGGATATCGACTACCTCTGCGATGAGTTGGGCATCCCTGACGGGTTCATCGGAGATACAGCAGATAGCGATGAGCGCCCTCGTACTGAGGAGGAGGATGGGTGGCGACTCACCATCATACGTATCCCGATCGAGACACCCGAAGGCACGACCCCCTACAACACGGTCCCCATCGGTGTCATATCACATCTTGAGAAGCAGCTCATCGTTACCATCTGCTACCACCGCACGGACCTCATACCAGACTTCATCTTGCACAACCAGCGTAAGGGCATCTCTGTCGATACCGATATTGACTTTATTCTTAGGCTCATCATGAGTTCGGCAGTCTGGTTCCTCAAATACTTGAAGCAAATCAGCTTCCTCATCCTAGAGACCGAGGAGGCACTGGAGAAAAGCATTCGCAACGAAGACCTTCTACGGATGATGCGCCTGCAGAAGTGCTTGGTCTACTTCAACACTTCAATCCGAGGCAACGAGTCGGTCATCGGGCGCTTTAAGGTGAGCCACTATGATCAGTATGATGTAGATCTAGCAGAGGACGTGGCTATCGAGCTCAATCAAGCATACAACATGGTCAATGTGTACAGCGATGTAATGAACGGGACGATGGATGCCTTCGGGGGGATCATCAACAACAATATCAATACGATCATGCGCCGCATGACCAGTATCTCAATGATCCTGATGCTCCCTACGTTGGTCGCCTCACTGTATGGCATGAACGTCGATCTGCCATGGGCTGAGCACCCGTTGGCCTTTATAGGCATTATGGTGGTCTGCTTGATCTTCTCGGCGATCGCTTTCTGGCTCTTTAAGCGCATTCACTGGTTCTAGCACACACTCTCTGGACGCCTATGCTACTAGATACGAGTAGTACACAGGTCTTCTATGCCTTTCTGATCACCCTTTGGGCTGGTCTCTCTACAGGTATCGGGAGCGCTCTAATCTTCTTTACCAAGCGCACCAATCGCATCTTCCTATCGGTCTCGCTGGGCTTTTCAGCAGGCGTGATGGTCTATGTCTCTTTTGTCGAGCTCTTTCGATCTGCGGAGACAACTATGACTCCGATCTACGGCGAGCGACTGGCGACACTCTATACTACGTTAGCCTTCTTTGCGGGTGTAGCTCTGATTGGTGTCATTGACAGACTAATTCCTGAGGCGGAAAACCCACACGAGCTGCCAGACCAAAATGCCGTGCGAAGCCTTCAAAAAGAGTCTCCCATTACGACCACAGCGCACCAGCAAAGCCTGTTACGTACGGGCATGGTCACCGCTATAGTCCTAGCTATCCACAACTTCCCCGAGGGTATGGTCACCTTTATGTCTGCGCTGACTGACCTCTCTCTGGCTCTGCCGATCACTATTGCTATCGCACTGCACAATATCCCTGAGGGGATCTCGGTGGCTATCCCTATCTACCATGCTACGGGAAACAAACGCAAAGCATTCTTCCTATCACTTTCCTCAGGACTAGCCGAACCTATCGGGGGGCTGATAGGCTTCTTGCTCTTGCGTCCTTTCCTCTCTCCGACGGTGCTGGGTTGTTGCTTTGCAATCATCGCAGGAATTATGGTCTACATTTCCTTTGACGAGCTACTCCCCGCTGCAGAGCGGTTTGGGCACCACCACACAGCTCTCTACGGGCTGATCGGAGGCATGGCATTTATGGCTATCAGCCTACTCCTCCTCTAGCCTAAGCTTTTACAGCAAAAACGAGTCGTGGAGAGTTCGTCTAAATTCCTCTACTCGACTAGACTCCCTACGAACAAACTACACCTTCCCTCTAAATATCAATCCCCACGGAAGAAATCTCTAAATTCTTCCGTGGGGATTTTCGATTTTCTAGCGAGGAACAAAAAAATTCTTCGGACTTATCATTTCATTCTTCCGAAGTATCGTTTGATTCTTCCGAA
>UWSO01000048.1 GCA_900538385.1 uncultured Porphyromonas sp. | reverse complement strand
GAATTTCCCGATTTCCTCCACCTTCAGATTTCTGCCATAGAGACGTAGATGCACTTGACACTGGAATGTGCGGAGCCCTGAAAAATCAGCTTTATGTATTGCGTTTAATGGAATATTTATATATATTTGCACTCAAACTACTGCGGATATTAACGCTAACATCAAAATAAGACTATTATGAAGAAAGTACTCTTTGTAATGCTACTATCCCTATGTATAGGAGCTTTAGTCCTAGCACAGGACGAACCAACAATCATCACCCAGTCACCAGCGGGAGATACAATAGATCTCTACCGGACGACGACTGGGTTTGAGTCTGTCTACTACTATGCGATAGCAGACTCCAGTTCTGGCGACTGGCAGCGAATGATATTCGGCAATGATGGGGCAGTGTATCTAGAGAATCCACTCAATACACTCTACACGAAAACATGGATAAAGGGTTCGCGCTCTGATGGCGATACGATCTCCTTTCAGCTACCTCAAGCGATTTACTCTGAGGACGACATCTTCAATGGTGGTAAGAGTTACGGATATCTCTACCGTATACACCCTGTCTCTCAAGATGGCAAGAACACATTCCGCCCTAATGAAGGGGAGGATAATCAAGTGCTACGATATGTGTGGCGTAACGATTCACTCATCATGATAATCCCCGAGGGTGAGATGATAGGTATGTGTAAAGCTTCTGGATCATGGACAAGCTATGCCGAAGGATCTTATAAGGCTGTACGCAAAGCTAATAATACAATCGCACCATCTGCTGGAGCCAAAGTGTGGGATGGACTGATGCTTTATATGGATATGGAGGGTAAGTCGCAGCTATATCCTGTTAAGTATGCCTTCGATGGCAACGACGTATATCTAGGAGATCTATCTGCAAATGTAAAGGGACTGTGGATTAAAGGTGTAAGAGAGGGGAGTACAGTAACCTTTCCGCCAACATCTTATGTAGGTATAGACACCAAGACAGCCTGCTATGTATACGCATCCTCAGCGATCTTGGGCAAAGGTATAGACGAGATGGGCACCGAGTTTGACAAGCCTTGCTTTAGCTCGGATCCTCTAGTCTTCACATACGATGAGGAAAAGAACTCCTTAAGTACTAAGGGTATGCTCATGATACATAAGAGTATAGACGATGATCGCAGTACCAATATCTTCGACTCTTATCGCTATGCTCTCATCAACCTGTGGGACAAGAAACCAGCAGCACCGATGCCTCCCAAACTTACCGCTTACCAACCATACGACCCGAGTCCACACGGAGGTCCTGGTGGCTTGCAGTTTAGTCTAAGCTACTACTCTGCAGACTTTAACTACCTCGACCCGTCTCACCTATACTATAACCTATATATAGATGGACAGCTCAAGACCTTTAAAGCTGAGGAATATAAAAATATCGAGACAGATATGACGGATGTGCCATATTCATTCTACGATCAGTACGAGTTCTATAAGTATGATGAGAATGATCGCACTATCTACTTCTACCAAGAGGCAAAAGAGAAGGTAGGAATGGAAGCTCTCTACATAGACGGGGATATACGTCTCGGCTCTGGCATAACGGAGTATTATATCAATGGCGAGAATCCAAATAGCATCAGTGAGCCTAGCACTATGTCAAGGACGACGACTCTCGTGGAGTACTATGACCTATCGGGACGCAGAGTCAGCACTCCAGACAAAGGTGTCTATATACGCAAGACTACCTACTCTGATAGTACCCAAGAGGTCCAGAAGATCATCTTGTAACCCCCCTAAAGAATGAAGCCTAGGTAACGGTCGTTACCTAGGCTTCGTCTAGATCAAAGAAAGATACCATATAGTATAACACTAATTGCTCTCTACTCAGATGAAACATACTTATACCTTGTTCGTAGCACTATTCCTTGCGATGGTCTACTCTTGCTCGGAGCCTATGTCTACTCCGAACCCCACAACGATAACTCTGACTCCTGAACTACTAACTCTACAAGTGGGAGAAAGCCAAAAGCTGACCCTCACTTGCACCCCAGAGCGAAAGGACTACGTAGTCTCCTATCAAAGCAGTAATCCAGCTGTATCGGTCGATGCTGATGGACAAGTAGTCGGTGTCTCAGTTGGTGAGGCTATCGTTACTGCTCAGGTGGGAGACAAGACAGCCTCTTCACGAGTTGTCGTACAGGCTGGGTCTACACCAGCACGCACCTCCCTAAGCTTGAAGACAGACCAGCTGGAGCTATTCGTCGAACATTCTGCACAAATTGAATACACTGTAACTCCGGAGGATGCACTCGTCACTTTCTCCAGTGATGAAGCTGACATCGCTACTGTAAATGACAAGGGGCTAGTGACGGGGCGCTCTAAAGGTAGTTGTCGCATAGCTGTGAAGAGCGCTGATACGACAGCTTATGTTTCTGTTTCTGTATTTGAAGAGAGTATTGCTAGGGAGCAAGAGATGCCTCTGATGAAGTTTCAAGTGGAGCAAGATGCCTCAGGTAAGGTGACAGATGCCGAGGTTTTGGCGTATGAAGCTGCGCTAGGACGTAAGATGAAATCTATACAGTATGACGATGAGCATACGCTGAGAGCCTTTGTCAATAAAGAGCTTAACGTGATAACCACTGCGGTCTATGGCATTGACGCCATTGATGGCGGTCGGTTGATATATGCTTATGGTAAGGAGTCGACGACTTATTGCCCTGTGACAAAAGAGATGTTAGCTCTCCTAGGCTTTACCGAGTTCACAACTCATACGATCAATGGGTACCCTAATCCTGCACTACGATCTATCAATGACCAAGACCCAACACTCTCAGTACTCTTGCTAGACGAAGAGCGTCCAGACCTCAATGCAACGATGTATATCGAGTTTGCAAAAGATAACTACTCCAAGAGATTAGACCCTAAGCATCCGATAGTTCCTGAGAGTCGTGACTTCCCCGCTGTTAGTGAGTTTAACTCTCATAATGAGGAGCTCATCAAGGGTGCTGAGGAGAAGATAGGATATAGATACTTTGATGAGTCACAGTCTAAAAAGGGAAATCTAGACTTCGAGCATAAGCCTGACAAGATCGCTCAGACAAACTTCGAGTGGGTCTACTACATCAACAATGCTCCTAGCGGATATCCATACATTAATACTCAGCTCTTCTGCATCCGAAATCAGAAAGACATAGAGTCTGCTGCTATGAAGCAGTGGTTTAGCAATAATGGCTTCAACCAGAACTATACTATTACAGAGACTGGAGCAGCCCGTGCTTACAATGCTAGTGGTGACATGTGTCAAGCCTTCATAGAGATTTACGACAACAAGCCCTTTGCCAAGCTACAGATCATCCTACAAAAGGATATACGTGCTGGTATTTCTGCGTCAATGAAACCTCTCTCAAAAAGAATCCCAGCTCGCCGATAATCATCACCCGAAAGAAATATAACTATGAAAAAGAAACTCCTTATCATCCTCTCTCTCTTGCTAACCCTTACAGCATGCGAGAAGCCAGTCGGAGTATCTCTGACTATATATCTCTCACCCGGAGCGATACAGCTCAAGGTCGGAGAGGAGTATAAGCTGACAGCGACTTGTACTCCTGAAGGCCTTGAGTCTAGGATTGTCTTCAAGAGCCAAAATCCGCAAGTGGCATCAGTATCCAGTCAGGGTGTCGTCACAGCTTTGTCTACAGGCGAGGCGATCATCACTGCACAGCTAGGCGATCAGGTGGCTACCTCAACGGTTACCGTCCGCAATGACTCAGAGACTGTACTAATTGTTGAGACGACAGAGCTAACACTTAAAAAGGGAGAGACGCATCAGATCGTCTATAGTGTATCCCCACAAGACACTCCTGTGACCTTTACTAGTGATAGCCCCTCAGTAGCTAAGGTAGATGAGCTGGGTGTGGTGTCTGGTATAGATGTGGGGAGTTGCCAGATTAGCATACAAGCTGCAGATACAGTCGTTCGGGTGCCAGTCTCCGTAGTCGCTGAGGAGACTCCTCAAGAACTGCCTCTACTAAAGTTTGATCCAGTCAAAGAGAACTGGGTCATCGTAGACAAAGAGATACTAAGCTATGAGAAGAATCTAGGGCGTACTCCTCAGGATATAAATTGGGATCATGAAATACCTATGCCTGGCTTTGTAAATACTGAACTAAAGACTATCACAGCGGTCATCTATGGTATGACTTCAGAAGATCCTCTCGGAGATGTCATAGCAGCATATAGCAAGGAGACGCTCCAAGACTGCAGTAATACGCGCAAGATGTTAAGTCAGCTAGGCTTTAAGACTCTAAATAAGGAAGAACTTACGTTTGGGGGCAAGACCTTCCCCGTACTCCGAGGAACTCACGAAAGCAATCCTAAGCTGACTGTCTTCCTAATGGATGACGCCTACCCAGAGCTACAAGCGACTATGTATATAGAGTTCGCCTTAGCAGCTCCAGAGGCTCCGATGGATGCTGAGCATGAGATCATACCTGATGCGGTAGACTTCCCATCCGTAGAGGACTTTCGCAAGAAAGATGTAACTAGTATAAAAGCTTTCGAGACAGCTCTAGGGCTACGCAACTATGCGCCAGAGTATTCGTCCGATGCTTCGCTAGACTTCGAGACGCTCGAGAACAAAATCCCCGAGACTAATATTCGGTGGGTCAACTATATCTGTGAGGCTCCCAATGGTGTTCCCTTCATCAATATGCAGCTACTATGTATATCGGGCGAAGGAGACCTGAAGTCTGAGGCATTTAAGTCCTATCTAAAGGCTAATGGATTTGGTGTAAACTATACCTATACAGATGGTGTCGTCAACGCCTATAATGCTCATGGAGACTTCTTGGGAGCCTCCATAAAGACTTACGAGGATGGTACGTTTTGTCAGATACAGATCCGTCTTAAAGAAGACAAAAAGAAAGCTTCGCCTCGATTACTATGGCTACAGAATCGGAGACATCATAATAAGAGAGTCAGGTAGTAGTATCCCTCAGCGGACGCCTATACCAGATCACCGTGAGGATCGCCGTACGTACCAGTAGATAGCTGTCGAAAGCGATCCACAAGGCGGTCATACCGAGTGAATTATAGAGTATATAGTAGAGCGTGAAGAAGACAATACTAGATCCTATCATAGACCATTTGAGACCTGCCGAGCGGGTCGTGCCTGCGTAGATACCATCCCAGAGGAAAGCACCGAAGCCTACCAGTGGGATCAATGCTGCCCAGAGATGGTACTGCCTAGCATAAGCGATGATCTCGTCGTGACTACTCAAGAAGCGAAGCAAGCCATCGGGATAGAACGCAAAGAGGAGCGCAGCGAGGAGTGATAAGACGATGCCTATGGCAAAGAGACTACCTATCACTGCGTTGAGTAAGTCTATACGACCGGCGCCGTAGAAGCGCCCCGAGAGCGACTCACCGGCATAGGCAAAGCCATCCATAAAGTAACTGAAGATACTGAAGAACTGCATCAGCAGCGCATTAGCTCCCACAGCGATCGCACCCTCACGGACACCCGCATAGGTGAAGAAGAGCGTGATACTGCTGAGTAGCAAGGAGCGAAGCATCAGATCCTTGCCGAGGATGAGGTAACGCCCGTAACCCTTTGTATCCGTGAAGTGATGCAGCGTCATATGACGCACGAGATGGCGATACCTAATGAGTAGGATGGTGAGTAGTAGGAGTGCCTGGCTATACTGCGCTACACAGGTGCCTATAGCGAGTCCCTCGACACCCATCTGGTAGTGAACGACGAGCGTATAGGAGACGAGGAAGTTGACCACCAGTGCACTCATGGAGGCAATCATTGGGATGCGCGTGTTTTGCATACCGATGAACCATCCATTCAGCGCATAGATCATCATGACAGCAGGTGCTGCCGAGAAGATGATCTGGATGTATTGCTCAGCCTCTGTGCCTAGACGCTCGGTAGCGCCGCCTGTGACGACACCGCTCAGGAGCGTGGCAAAGGGGGATATGATCAGTACGATGATCGTACAGAGGAGTGCCATCGTGATGCCGCGAGCCAGCTGACGATTGATGTCAGAGCTGTCTTGCCGGCCGTAAGCCTGAGCGACGAGTCCTGTCGTGCCTAGTCGTATGAAGCCAAAGAGCCAGTAGATCGTGTTGGTGATGGTAGCCGCTACGGTGACCGAGCCTATAGCTTCGGGGTGAGCCATGTGTCCCGCCAGCCCTACATCGATAAGCGAAAGTAGCGGGACAGTGATATTAGAGATGATATTGGGGATCGTGAGCTGCAGAATGTGCCGATTTAGCCTTTGATCCTCTACCTTAGCGCGCATTTAGTCTATAGCTATCTGTAGTTCGTCTTGCCATTGAGGGGGCGTGATGCCGTAGCAAGCCGTTATCCTGTCGGTCGCTAGTACGCTGTAAGCGGGACGCTCGGCAGCCGTAGGGTACTCAGCCGTAGGGATCGGAGTCAGTTGCGACAAGTCGTACTCAGGCACATGCGTGGCGATCGCCTCATAGGCCAAGTCGTACCACGAGCAGATACCTCGGTCGGCATAGTGGAGTAGGGGCGTGCGAAAGGTACGCTCGGTATCGTAACAAGCGATGATCTTGCAGATAGCTCGTGCCAGCGAAGGGGCCGACGTAGGCGAACCGATCTGATCGTTGACGACACGCAGCGACTTCCCCTCACGAGCCAGTCGTAACATGGTGCGAACGAAGTTGTGTCCCCAGGGAGCCCATAGCCACTGCGTGCGGATGACTAGGTGCTGCTCAGCGGGATGTGTCGGGTGCATCAGGAGTGCTAGCTCTCCCTGACGCTTGGTGCGACCATAGAGACTCTGTGGATTGGTACTATCTTCCTCATGATAGGGCGTACCCTGCTTCCCGTCGAAGACATAGTCTGTGCTAATCTGTATGATCGGCAGATGACTCTCCGCCAGCTGTGCTGGTAGTAGCGCATTGAGTGCCAAGAGGTCACGATAGTGTACAGGATCCTCGGCAAGGTCTACCTGTGTGAAGGCAGCGCAGTTGACCACCATCGTCCAGTCGTAAGCGATAGCTTGCTCTTCCCAGAGCTTGATCGCTCGGGATACAGACTCCGTGTCGGTGTAGTCAAGCTGCTCATGCGTGTAGCTGACCAGTTCGTAAGGATTACCCCGCTCTGCTAGCTCTCGTGTGATACTGCGTCCTAGCTGTCCCGAGGCACCGAGTAAGATGATACGCCCTTTGCTCATGACTGTGGCTCCTCCTTGTGATGCTTGCGATGGTACTCCTGATCGAGTAGGGCAAAGAGTGCGCTGATCTGCTGGTAGACACGCGTGTCGGTAGGGGAGTGCTCTGCTCCTGCCGTGCTGCTTCCTGTGAGTCCCTGCATGGTGGCGTTGTAGAGGATCGTGCAGAGGATCTCTATCTCACCCATTTCCTTGGCGTGTGGATCTTTCGCTCTAAAGGCGACGATGGTCGGTAGGACTAGTATGTAGCACCCTTGGTAGACGATGTTGCGCTCGTCTTGGCTTACTTTCTTGTGTATTGCCTCGCACTCAGCAAGCAGCTGCTTCGTGACAGGAGCGTGCTGACCGCTGAGGATCTGCGCGACCGACTCCTCGCTGAGTAACTGCTTCATCAGATTTTGTCTGAGGGGATCGGACTGCATCAGATGTTGCTGGAGTAGCTCCAGCGGTTGCTGCTGGCGAGTGAGGATACGTATACTCTCCTCGGCGATCCATAGATGTATGATCTGAGCAGTGTACTCAGGTACGTCAGGCAGTAGCCCAGGAGTATTAGCT
Organism: uncultured Porphyromonas sp.; assembly: GCA_900538385.1. Classification (GTDB taxonomy): domain Bacteria; phylum Bacteroidota; class Bacteroidia; order Bacteroidales; family Porphyromonadaceae; genus Porphyromonas. The sequence continues at coordinate 3,899 of UWSO01000048.1, read as the reverse complement.
TGGTTCGTCATAGTATTAGCGTGAAGCGTTGCGGTGAGCAATCAACTTGCGTACGGGATAGACAGCCGCTAGATACCCAACGGCAAAGACCAGTAAGAGCACTACGAATAGATCTGTCAGTCGTACAGCTACTGGGTAAGGCTGCGAATCCAAAGCTAGATCGATCGTGAGCCACCCATAGCGTATCTGTAGTAAGCAGAGGATGATGCCGATAGCTATGCCACCGACAGCACCGATGAGTGTCACCATCAGTCCCTCTAGCTGGAAGGTGCGTCTGATCTCCCGTGGCGTCTCGCCGAGTGCATGTAGGATCGCTATATCCTCCTGCTTTGATATGAGAAGCATCGATATACTAGCCATCACATTGTAGGCAGCCAATAAGAGGATAAAGGCAAAGATGAGCGACGTGATCCACTTCTCGATAGCCACGAGACGCATCAAGTGCGGCTGCTGCTCGGGGCGGTTGCGGACGATGTACTCCTCACCCAGCTTTGTCGCTATGGCTCTCTGTATAGCACCTTCATCTGCATGCTCGTCTAGCTGTATGGCTAGTCCGTGCGCTTGATGCTCGTCAAGCATCAGCAGCGAACGTAACTCAGAGAGCGGCATGAAGATAGAGTTGTCGTAAACCACATTGTCCGTAAAAAGCACCGACACGGGCACCCCCTGAGACCGCCTCAGCGAAGTCATTGGCATGATCGGGTTGATGTATCCCTTACGCTTGGGGAGCGTGATGACGAGCGGATCCGTGTCGTTCGCTATCGTGCTTAGGTTGAGTGCTATCGAGGCACCCAGATTATATTGTCCAGGATATATCGCTATGTCTCCACTGTACAGGTACCGCTCCATGCTAGAGATGCGCAGGTAGGCACTGTCTACACCATATAGATGCGCCGCGGAGAAGCTCTCGCCCTCCGTACGACTCACCAGCCCCTCACCCCACACAAGCGGAGCAATCGATGCGATCCCATTTATCGAACTAATCTCTTTGGTTACCACGCTCTGGTCAAAGGGCGCTTCATCTCCCTTCGTAATCAGTAGCTGTGGGTCCAGTCCGACCACTTTGTCGAGGATCATCTGCTCGTACCCATTGTAGATGGATAGCACGCAGATCATCGTCATCGATACCACGGCGATGGCCAGCACGCTCACGCGGGTGACTATATTGATAGCACCCAGCTTCTTGTGGGCAAAGAGGTATCGCCAAGCGATAAAGAAGGGCAGACGCATCGTGTGGAGCTAGCGAATCAATTTATTGCTCTAGTAGCTTGTCGATACGCTCCAGATAGTCTAGAGAGTCATCTATATGGTACTCCATCTCGGGGATGACTCGTAGCTGCTTGCCCGTGCGCTGTCCCAGCTCATAGCGGTAGCTACCAGCGTTGTCCTGGATGTACTTAAGTAATTCGTCAGCACGCTCAGATGGGAAGATACTCAGGTAAATATGAGCTCTGCTCAGGTCGGAGGTGACCCGTACTAGGGTAACGCTCACCAGCACCCCACGCAGCTGCTGCGTGAGTGGGCGAAAGATCTCTCCCATCTCCTTCTGTATCAGTCGTGCTATCTTCTGTTGTCTTCTTGTATCCATAGTGTCATCAGTCGTTATGCATACAAAGATAGCAATTAGTGAGGAGAGAGATTAGGCTTTAGAAATTAGATGCTAGAGATTAGATGTTAGAGTGGTGCTAGGAGTGCTACTGCTTCTAGCTAGCCGCCAAGAGCTAGTTAGCACCACCCATCTTGTAGTTGCAATATGTCTTCTAGTAGTTTATAGCACTCTGTACTGTAAAGTGTTGGTATATCATCGCAATCTGCTTGGAATGTACTCTCTGCATGTTCAATAGCCGTTTTCACCATTTGGTGGCACGCCTCAGCTTTCCAACCACCAGAGATTTGTTCGTCTAAGTATTCTTTCCATCCGATCTGAGATGTAGGAGCGTTCTTTGGTACAGACGAAGCGTAATGGTAGTAAATCCAAAGCTCAAAACAAGGATTGCTTTGAGCGATGTGAAACTTTTGCTCTTCGGCCATTTGTCTCACCTTTTTTAGCTCCTCTAGGTCGTTGTAGTCGCTGTCGAAGACGAGCCAAATAGAGTCATCGTTACGCAAATCGTTTTCTTGTTTATACCGCTTGGCTCTTAGGTATAGACCTCGAGGAGAGTTATTGGGGTGTGACTTGTCAGGAGGATACAGCTTGACCTTAAGGCGACTATCTTCTTTGCAAAAAGGCTTGAAGTAGGCAGGCTCTGTATCTTCCCCTTCGCAGAAGATTATGATCAGATTAGAGCTCTTGTGAGCAGACTTGCGACTGTAACTCTTTGTTCTTTTCATCTCCACTTAAGACCATCTAATTCGCCTAAAAAAGGGATTGCTCCATAACGTCCATTCAAATACCCTTTAGCAATATCTATAGACTTATGCTCTTGACAATAGTCAGATAAGCTATATAGCTTTGCATTAGATCCCCTCTTCTCTACAAACCAAATCTCATCACGTCTGAGGAGGTCTGAAGAGAGCAGTATGGGGTTGTGGGTAGTGAAGATAAGTTGCCCCTTGACGTTGTCTCTAGACATTAGCCATTCGAGTACTTTTTTGATTAGCAAAGGGTGTAGGCTACTTTCTATTTCATCTACTAGAAAGACAGTGTCCATCTCTAGCATCTCGTAAATAATAGCTAGAATATCTGCAAGACGCAGTGTGCCGTCAGACTCCATATTGAAGTCAAAAGGCACTACAGGAGTATCATCAGAAGCTCTGTGTTCGCTAAGAACAAATAAGGAGACAATCTCGCCATCGGAGTTCTTAACGAAGGTACTTGGGACTTTATTAGCTGAAGAGCGAAAGGCATAGACAGGAGATTTGTCCAACTTTTCTTTGATTGCAGATAGAGAGTCGGGTGGAACAACTTTATCCAATGGCAACTCGACAGTCTCTAGGTGAGTTATTCCCGTGTCAAACTTTGAGATCAGTGTATTGTAGAACTCGCGAAATTTGTCATCGTTACGAAGGTTGACTGTCCAAACAGTATTATACGTATTGGGGGTGATAATCTGGACTTTCTTGGTCAGCCATTCGTATGCGTTTTTAATGTCCGATAGCTCTTCCTTGTCTAGCTTAGCAATGCGACCCAAGCTAATCTCATTGGGCTTGACTAGGTTTGGGATGACATCGCTCTGATAGACCTCTCCATTTTTCATTTGATCAAAGGCTGGTATCTCATATCGATAGATGGCATCCTCACACCTACGATCTAGGAGCGTTTGCTCTCCTCTATCGGAGGGATTGCCGTCTTTTCTGAAGCCTTGCTTGGATAGATACTCTTCCTCTACGACTCCCTCTCTCAAGCTTAGGCCATAGGTATACGTAAATGAGTCTCCTTGAGGAGCAAATTCAATCTGTATCTCTTGAGTCTCTTCCTTAGGAATCAATAGATTGCGATTGCGCCATAGATTATCCACTTGAAAGGATCTCAAGGCTTCGATACATAACTCTAGTGCGTGTAATAAGTTACTCTTGCCAGCCCCATTTGCTCCGTAAATTGCTGTATAACGAAGTAAGTCGAGCGGACGTTCGTCTCTTTTGGCAATGTGGTTGAGATGACTTTTAAGGCGTTTGTAAGGGATAAAATAAATCTCGCTCTCAGCTCCATAGGAGAGGATATTCTTTACTCTAAGACGTACTAGCATATAGATTAGACCTGTTTGGGAAGACAGTGAGAAAAGACTGCTTAGCGTAATTTTTCTACAGCAAAGGTACGAAAAAGAAGTTAGATATTAGAAGTTAGATATTAGAAGTTAGAGATCAGAACTTTTTCTAGTGGCACTAGTGCTACTAGAAATACTAGCGTATTTTCCACTCCAAAATGCAATTTGGAGTGGAGCTCGCCCTGCTCCGGACGC
>UWSO01000047.1 GCA_900538385.1 uncultured Porphyromonas sp. | reverse complement strand
CAGCATCTATACTGAAAAAGAACTCCATTTCACCAACCATTTTGACCTTTAGGTCTCAAAAGTCCAGCCTTGCTTCCTGAGCCTTTATCGAGAACGCTTCGGCTCTTTTGGGGGGCTTGAGATCGCCTCTCTGCATCTCCACGTGGAAAGAGACAAAAAAGCACCGCCTGCGTAGGAGTGACCTACACGGGCGGTGCTTTAGTTATGTAGCCTACAGATCGAGGCGGCTTACTGCTTCTTGTCGAGCAGGTTGCGGATCTCGGTCAGTAGCTTGACCTCGTCAGAGGGCTCGGGAGCGGGTGCTTCGGGCTCCTCATGCTTCTTCCGCAGACGATTGATCGCACGGATCATCATAAAGATGACAAGCGCAATGATGAGGAAGTCGATAACGTTCTGAATGAAGAGACCATAGTTGAGCGTCGTAGCTGCAACGATCTCCTCTCCAGCTGCATCGAGTTCGGCGGGCTTGATAACCCACTTCAGCTCGGTGAAGTTGATTCCTCCCGTAACGAGTCCGATGAGTGGCATCAGGATGTCGTCAACGAGAGAGGAGACAATCTTGCCAAAGGCTCCACCGATGATGATGCCGACAGCCATATCCATGACGTTGCCACGGAGGGCAAACTCTTTGAATTCTTGCTTGAAACTAGCCATAGTGTTGTTTATTTACTTAGTTCATCGATGATCTCTGGTGTGCAGGCACAGAAAGCAGGGATCAGGTTGCGGTCGCCAAAGCCATTGTCTATGCGAGCCACATTGACCCAAAACTTATTGTCCTCGAGGTAGGGTAGTGCGAAAGCTGCTTGCTGACGTGTGTAAGCGTGATGCCACTCGTCGGCACAGACCTCGTACTGCGGGTGTGGAGCGTTCTTGATGACGTTGTCCTCAGCGTCAGCCTTGCCCGAGGCGATATCCTGAGCCTCTTGGTAGATCTGATTCATTACGGCGACAAAGCGGTCTAGCTCGGCCTTGCTCTCGCTCTCGGTCGGCTCGATCATGAGCGTGCCGTGAACGGGGAAGGATACCGTCGGGGCATGGTAACCGAAGTCCATCAGACGCTTGGAGATGTCGCTCTCGTCGATGCCTGCCTGAGCCTTGACACCACGACAGTCGAGGATCATCTCGTGTCCGACGAAGCCACGGTCGCCCGTGTAGACGACACCGTAGTTGTCGTGGAAGCGTGCCTTCAGATAGTTGGCATTTAGGATCGCCATAGCAGTCGCCTGGCGTAGTCCTTCGTAGCCTAGAAGGCGGATGTAAGCGTAGGTAATCACAAAGACACCAGCACTACCAAAGGGAGCTGCCGACACTTGGTTTGTCGCATCAGACCAGCGCTCCACATGCTTGGGTAGATGGGGTACTAGGTGCTCAGCGACACAGATTGGACCGACACCAGGACCGCCACCACCGTGCGGGATCGCAAAGGTCTTGTGCAGGTTCAGGTGGCAGACGTCAGCACCCATATAGCCGGGGTTGGTCCAGCCTACCTGTGCATTGAGGTTGGCGCCGTCCATATAGACCTGTCCGCCGATCTCGTGGATGCGGTCGATGATGGTGCGGATATTGCTCTCGAAGATACCGTGCGTACTAGGATAGGTGATCATGATGGCTGCGATACGATCCTTGTACTGCTCGGTGAGCTCCATGAAGTGATCCATATCGATGTCTCCATTGTCAGCCGTGCGGACGGTGATCGTGTCAAAGCCTGCCTGTACAGCACTCGCGGGGTTGGTACCGTGTGCAGAGGCGGGTAGGATGATGAGGTCACGATCGCCCTGACCCGTAGCCTGTAGATAGCTACGTATGACGCGCAGACCGGTGTACTCACCCGCAGCGCCTGAGTTGGGCTGTAGCGATGCCCCCTTCATACCTGTGATCTCGCAGAGGAGAGCCGACAGATTGCGTATCATCTCTAGGTAGCCCTCGACCTGGTCATCGGGAGCGTAGGGGTGGATGTTGGCAAACTGTGGGTTGCTCAGCTGTGCTACCTCCGAAGCTGCATTGAGCTTCATCGTACAGGAGCCTAGCGAGATCATCGACTGAGCTAGTGAGATGTCCTTGCGGTCTAGTCGCTTGATGTAGCGCATCAGCTCGGTCTCGGAGTGATACTTCTGGAAGGTGTCATACTGTAGGAAGTCACTCTGACGAGCGAACTTCTTGTCGAAGTAAACCTTCGTCTCATTGACCTCAACGCCCTCGATGTCGCCCTCTTTGCCCTGAAGCTGTGCGAAGATGTAGAGGAGGACGGATAGGTCGCTCTCTAGCGTGGTCTCGTCGATGCTGATACCGATGTGACGGCCATCCTCGTAGTAGCGTAGGTTGACCTGGCAGTCAAGTGCGATCTCACGGAGCTTTTCAGCCGCAAGGCCCTCGGGCAGCTCGATGTATAGGGTGTCGAAGAAGTTGTCGTTGAGTTGCTTGTAGCCCATAGCCTCGAGCTGCTCAGCTAGATAGCCTGCATAAGCGTGGATGCGGTGAGCGATGTTACGTAGTCCCTCGGGACCGTGGTAGACAGCGTAGAAGCCGCTCATCGTAGCGAGCAGAGCTTGTGCTGTACAGATATTACTGGTAGCGCGCTCACGCTTGATGTGCTGCTCACGTGTCTGGAGCGCTAGACGGTAAGCGGGACGACCGTAGGTGTCTTTGGAGATGCCGATGATACGTCCAGGAATGGTGCGCTTATAGTCCATCGTAGAGGCGAGATAACCTGCGCTAGGACCGCCGAAGTACATGGGGATACCGAAGCGCTGAGCAGATCCGAAGACGATGTCTGCGCCCCACTCGCCTGGAGGTGTGAGGAGCACGAGGCTCATCAGGTCGGCGGCTACGGCTACACGTACGCCAGCAGCCTTGGCACGCTCCATAAAGTCATGGTAGCAGTGGATGCTGCCCTTTTCGTCTGGGTACTGAATGATAGCTCCGAAGACTTTGTCTGTAAAGTCAAAGGTCTCGTAGTCACCTACGACGATCTCCATACCTTGCTGGGGAACGCGTGTCTGGATGACTGCCTGCGTAGAGGCGAAGACGCGCTTGTCGATGAAGAGCTGGTTGGCACCCGCCTTCTTTTGCTCTCTAGACCGCTCATTGTAAAGCATAAGAGCAGCCTCAGCACCTGCGGTAGCTTCGTCAAGTAGCGAGCAGTTGGTCAGAGGTAGTCCCGTCAGGTCAGTGATGACGGTTTGGAAGTTAAAGAGTGCCTCGAGACGACCCTGTGACACCTCAGCCTGGTAAGGTGTGTAGCTGGTGTACCATACAGGATTCTCTAGTACATTGCGGATGATAGGTTGTGGGGTCACCGTGTCGTACCAGCCCATACCGATGTATGAGGTGAAGATACGGTTGCGAGACCCTAGCTCGAAGAGATGCTCGCTGAGCTCACGCTCGGTCATTGGCTCAGGTAGGTCGAGAGGCTTCTCAAGGAAGATGCCCTCGGGGTATACCTTGTGCATTAGCGCATCTACGCTGTCTACGCCGACGACTTGGAGCATCTCAGGCAGGTCTGCCTCGGAGATGCCTATGTGACGATAGGCAAAGTTTCTTGTATCCATCTATATTAGTTGATATAAGGGTTATTACTTTTTTCGTTGTCTATGGTTGTGTGTGGTCCATGCCCTGGGTAGACGATGGTGTCGTCGGGCAGGGGACGCAGTTGGGTCTTGATGCTGTGGAGGAGCGTCTGGTAGTCTCCGCCTGGTAGGTCACTACGACCGATGTCGCCTCGGAAGAGTACGTCGCCCGTGAAGACGATTCGCTCGCTCGGTAGGTAGTAAGCGACATGTCCTGCAGTATGCCCTGGTACGAAGAGATCGTAGATAGGCAGCTCACCCAGCCGTAGCGGCTGATCGCTCGGCAGTGGACGGATCTGAGAGAGATCGAAGGCACCCTCTGGCACCTCAAAACCCCAAGCACGCATCTGCGCTTCAGGAGAGACCGCCTGCGCTAGCTCGACAGGGTGTGCATACGCCTTTGCCTCGGGGAAGGTCTGGAGCGCCCAGGGCAAGCCCCAGAGATGGTCGAAGTGTAGGTGCGTGAAGAGGAGCAGGTCTACGCTTAGCCCCCACTGCTTGATGCGCTGTAAGAGACGCTCCTGCTCGCTTGCAGTGGCGCATCCGCAGTCGATGATGGCTGCGTGACCGTCGCTGGTCGAGAGGAGGTAAGTGTTTTCCTGTATGACGTTACATACGAATGTAGATACTTCGCAGTTCATAGTTCTTTATCTGTTAGTTAATTTGTCCTGCTTACCGACATAGACGATCCATTTGTCCTGATAGTAGTCGGGGTAGTCCGCCAGTGTAGAGATCGCTGTGAGCTGTGCAGTCACTCCCGACTGCGCTATCTCCTCGCTGAGGTCGCCGCCCTTGAGACAGTAGATGCCAGAGCGGGGAGCTTGTGAGCCTTGGAACATGTGCTGCGTGTACTCATAGAGCAGACCTAGAGGCATCGCAGCGCGTGATACGATGTAGTCGCAACGGAGATCGCAGCTCTCGACACGGGTGTGATGCGTAGAGACGTTGGTTAGGCCTATCTCGTCAGCAATGGTCTGAGCTACGTGGAGCTTCTTGGCAATGCTGTCGATCAGCAGGAACTGATATTGAGGATATAGGATAGCCAGCGGGATGCTGGGGAAGCCTCCGCCACAGCCCACGTCAGCAATGGTGTAGCTGGTCGGCTCATTGGGCAGAAGCCAAGCGAGTGCCAGTGAGTGCATCACGTGGTGCAGATAGAGATTGTCTATGTCTCGTCGGGAGATGACGTTGATGCGTGCGTTCCACTCTTGGTAGAGTGGATAGAGAGCGGTCAACTGCTGCTGAGCAGTTGGAGAGAGCGCAGGGAACTGCCTCAGGAGCCTATCCAATTGCTCCGTGGGGGTAGTGCTTGGTGTGATGGGCATCTCTAGAACACACAGTTAATTGCTTGAGGGGACATCATATCCCTCCACAAATGTACGAAAAAAGAGCACACCCCAGAGTCTCGTGCTAGACTGATGCAGATCCCGCACATCTCACGAGTAGCCCCGTGTAGGGACAGCAGTTGCGTATTACAGATCATTCCGACAACTCGGACGGTTCCGACTATTTCGATTTCCTCCGAAGTTTTTCCAAAATAGCTCGGAGGAAAAGCTCGATTTCTTCGGAGGAAAGAAAAATTTCTTCGGAAGAATCAAACGAAACTTCGGAAGAATCAAATGATAAGTCCGAAGAATTTTCTCTTACTTCGCTGGAAAATAAAAAATCTCCACCGAAGAATTTAGGATTTCCTCGGTGGAGATTTATAAGAGTCTGCTGACGAAGGCTTGTTAGCCTTGCATCAGAGAGATTTATGCCCTATTTCTTGTAGGCACTCAGTGAGTGCTTAGTCTACGAAGGTGAGCTGCTTGTCAGCACCGACGTCTAGCGTGATAGGCTTCGTGCGCTCTACGGTGCCTGCTAGGAGTGCCTTCGAGAGCTCGTTGAGGACGAGGCGCTGTATGACACGCTTGACAGGACGTGCGCCAAACTCTGGATCGTAGCCCCGCTCAGAGAGTAGGTCGATGGCGGCATCGCTGTAGTGGAGCGTTACGCCGTTCTCCTTGAGTGTACGAGCTACCTTGTCGAGCTGTAGACGTACGATCTGAGCGATCTGAGGCTTAGTCAACGGCGTGAAGACGATGGTCTCATCAATACGGTTGATAAACTCAGGACGGATCGTCTGCTTGAGTAGCGTCTTGACCTCCTCTTCGGTCCGCTCGATGACCTCTTCACGATTCTGCTCATTGATGTGCTCGAAGTTGTGACGGATCAGGTCGGAGCCGAGGTTACTGGTCATGATGATGATCGTGTTCTTGAAGTTGACCACATGCCCCTTATTGTCTGTCAGCCTACCATCGTCTAGCACTTGGAGGAGTAGGTTGAAAACGTCGGGATGCGCCTTCTCAATCTCATCAAATAGCACGACCGAGTAAGGCTTACGCCTGATCGCCTCGGTGAGCTGACCACCTTCATCGTAACCGACGTAGCCAGGAGGCGCTCCGATGAGACGCGTCGCGCTAAACTTCTCCTGATACTCGCTCATATCGATACGGGTCATCATGTGCTCATCGTCAAAGAGGCACTCAGCCAAGGCCCTTGCCACCTCTGTCTTACCGACACCTGTCGTGCCGAGGAAGATAAAGGAACCGATCGGCCTATTGGGATCTTGCAAGCCCGCACGGCTACGACGCACCGCATCAGCAATAGCGGTGATCGCCTCCTCCTGACCGACGACACGCTTGTGTAGCTCGGCCTCTAGGTTGAGTAGCTTGTCGCGCTCGCTCATGAGCATACGACTTACGGGGATACCGGTCCAGCGGGCTACGATGTCAGCGATGTCTTCGGCCGTCACCTCTTCGGTGATCAGTGCGGTGCCAGAGGCACGCTGCTCGGCTAGCTTCTGATTGATCTGAGCTATCTGATCGTCTATCTCCTTGAGCCTTCCGTAGCGTAGCTCAGCCACACGACCGTAGTCGCCTAGTCGCTCTGCTTTGTCTGCCTCAATAGAGGTTTGCTCACGCTCTACTTTCAGTTGCTGCGCTTCATTGACCAGGTCCTTCTCGCCATGCCACTGAGCAGCCAGCGCATTGCGCTCTTCCTCTAGATCTGCTATCTGCTTGGAGAGTGCCGCCAGCTTAGGCTCATCATGCTCACGCTTGATCGCCTCACGCTCTATCTCTAGCTGCTTGATACGACGCTCCAGCTCGTCTAGCTCTTCGGGCATCGAGTCTATCTGGATACGTAGTCGTGCGGCAGCTTCGTCCACAAGGTCGATAGCTTTGTCCGGGAGGAAGCGGTCTGTGATGTAACGCTCGCTCAGCTGGACAGCTGCTAGGATTGCATCGTCTTGGATACGCACCTTGTGGTGGTTCTCATACCGCTCCTTCAGACCTCTCAGGATAGAGATACTACTCATCTCATCAGGCTCGTCGACCATCACCATCTGGAAGCGACGCTCGAGCGCTTTGTCCTTTTCAAAGCACTTACGGTACTCATCGAGGGTGGTGGCTCCAATAGCCCGTAGCTCACCACGAGCCAAGGCAGGCTTGAGGATGTTTGCCGCATCCATAGCACCTTGTGAAGCTCCCGCACCAACGAGTGTATGGATCTCATCGATGAAGAGAATCACCTGTCCATCGGAGGCGGTCACCTCGTTGACGACCGACTTGAGACGCTCCTCAAACTCTCCCTGATACTTTGCTCCCGCTATGAGAGCTCCCATATCGAGCGAGTAAATGAGCTTGTCCTTGAGGTTCTCAGGCACGTCGCCACGTATGACACGATGCGCCAAGCCCTCGGCTATGGCGGTCTTACCGACACCAGGCTCACCGACGAGAATAGGATTATTCTTCGTACGACGAGAGAGTATCTGCAGGACACGACGTATCTCTTCGTCACGACCTATGACTGGGTCTAGCTTGCCTTCACGAGCTCGCTCACAAAGGTTGATAGCGTACTTGCTGAGGGCATTGTACTGCTGATCACTTGTGGCTGAGTCTACCTTGCGCCCCTTGCGAAGCTCACGGATAGCCTCCTCAGCATCTGCGTAGGTCAAGCCTGCGTCTAGGAGTAGCTGACGAGCATCACTAGACACCTTGAGGAGTGCTAGGAGCATATGCTCTACGGCTATGTATTGGTCACCCATCTCGCTAGCTATCTGCTCCGACTGGGTGAGCACTTGGTTCGTCTGGTTAGAGAGGTAAGGCTCTCCACCAGAGACGTGAGGTAGACGCTCTAGCTGCTGTGCTACTGACTGCTCTATCTGATGCATGTAGGCACCAGCCTTGGTAGCGACATACTCGACGACATCACGACCCTCACGTAGCAGCGCATCCAGAAGGCATATAGGCTCGAGAGCCTGATGTCCTTGCTGGCGCGCTTGAGCGATCATCGTTTGGATCACCCGCTGTGATTTGATGGTGTACTTATCTATGTTCATGTTTTTAAGGTTTGATTCTGATTGTCTCAAGCAACAGATGTGCCAAAGGCTGGGAGCGTGTGACAAATTGTCTGTTGGCGGTTATGTAGAAGAGACGATAAAAAAGAGAGGAGGAGAACTCGCTGAGCTCTCCTCCTCTCTATAATTATCTAAGACTGCTTGAGCTACCCTTGACGGGGTAGTCTGCAATCCATTAGTAGATGACGTCCATATCTACACGGCGTGCATCGGTACGCTTGGCTGGAGTCGTGTCGACACCGTTGTCATAGCGCTTGATAGCAGCTGCTGGTACGCCTGCTGCTTGTAGTGCCTTGATGACACTGGCAGCACGCTTGGCAGCGAGCTTGTTGTTGAAGTCTACAGGACCATCAATACTTGCATAGCCGTATACGAGGACGAGAGCGCGTGGGTCACCGATGACGAAGTCGGCAACGTTGCGTACAGCCTCGAGCCCCTCTGCGTTGAGTACGTCCGAGTTGACCTTAAAGAATACGCTACGACTGAGCTGCACGTTGTTGCGTGAGCGGTCTTGGTGGATAACCCGACGGTTGTCGTAGTTGTAGACAGGGGCCTGTGCTGGAGCCTTCTCTAGCTCGTCCAGCTGATTACGTAGAGCAGCCAGCTGCTGAGCTATCTGATCGTCGTCACGCTGAGGATCTTGCTGAGCAGCCTTGAGGCGAGCTAGGTCCTCCTCGAGTGCTTTGATCTTGTCTGCATCGTTAGTAGGCAGAGCGCCTTGAGCGCCCTGAGTTACGACGAGATTACTACCAGCTGGGTAGTATAGCTGTCCTCCGACGTTGATAGGCTGTCCCGGCTGTGTATAGACTGGAGCTGCCTTCATAGCGTTGAGGTTGTGATACTGTAGGAGTAGGTAGAGGAGGTCTCTATCCTTATTACTTGTGATAGTTATATCACGCTCTTGCGGACATGTGCTGTACTGCTGCTCCTCAGCGTCGTTTTCCTCGGCTGCGGTGACTATGGCACTAACGAGCGTAGCCAGCTCCTGCTTTGTCATAACCACCACTTTCTCACGTCTGTCACGCTCGCCCTTGTCGACACGCTCTGTGCGGTCGCGCTTCTGGCGAGGTGCTTGACGCTTGTCTTGCTGTGCCTCCACGGATGTGGAGACAGCAGCAGACAGAAGGATCACGCACAGCCCGACTATTATTGATTTCTTAGTCATACTGTTGTAGTGATAAGTGATTAGAAGTAGAAGCGGTATCCTAGAGATATGCTGTGATTACGCCCTGTGGTGCGAAGACCATAGTCTAGGAATAGTGCGCTATTGAGCTGTGGTAGCTTGTATGAAGTACCTAAAAGGAAGTTAGCACCAAACTGTGTGTCTGTATAGACGCCGACACCTGCACCTAGGTAAGGTACAAAGTTGCCAAGCTCCTTGAACTGGAAGTTGTACACTACATTACCCGTAAGTCCGAAAGTAGTCTTGTTGCCGAAGCCTACGAAGAACTCAGGAACAAAGTCTAGCTTCGTGTTGCTGATAGGCATGAAAGCACGTACACCTACCTCAAATGCTCCAAAAGCCTTCTGATCCTTTGGCTTGACAATGTTCCCACCGACGAGGACTCCGACAGAGTTTAGCTTGATGAAGCTCTTGGTGTTGTTGTCAACGGGTGTAGCATCACTGTCTATTGTCGCTACGGTAGATGGCGTAACAGGAGTCTGATATGCAGGGTGAGTAGGAGGAGTCGTTACGACAGTCGTCGTAGCAGGCTGCTGTGAACGCATCTGCTCGCTCTGCTGTATTCTCCTGTCGATAGCGTCAAGACGATTGAGGATCTCTTCGTTTTGCGTAGCCACCTCTTCATTGTTTTGAGCTGCTGCAGCCTTAGGGCACTGAGTAGCTTGCTGTGGAGCGACATATCGAGGAGCGTTGCCGATGAGGGCGTGTATTAGTTCGCGCTCTAGTGGAGTGAGAGCGTCGTCGTTAGGCTGATGATATGTGTGTCCCTTAGACTTGCACTGACTCTTAGACTTGCACTGGCCTTGCTCCTGCTCGGTAGCACTCTGCTTCTTGCTCTTGTTGCTACGGTTGCGGTCGATGATGCGCTGTGCCATATCCTCGATCTCAGATGGAGTCATACGTACGTACTCATCATCGTCACGATCCTGACCATAGTAATGGTACTCACGGTACTCGTTGATACGCTCTTGTGTAGTCTTGTCCTCCTCGGTATCAAACTCGTAGTGACGAGCTGGCTGGCCTAGGTTAAAGCGTACACCGAACTGGTAAGCCATATTCTTAGCGAGGATCTCAGACTTATTTGTGATAGAAGTTGTCTTGACGCCAGGAGCGGGGTGTGCGATGAGGTTTGCACTACCGAATAGACTCATATAGCGGAAGAGGGGTACCTCTAGACCGATACCAGCCATACCGAAGACGACGTCATGTAGGTTTGTCTTGTCTAGCTCGGTAGCCTCCTCAGAGAGGTTAGCATCAAGGTAACCAGCACCTAGGTTGACATAAGGTGTCACACCACGAGGCAGGTTGAGGCGACCGGTGAAGTAACCACCATAGATAGCGCGCTCGTTGTCAAACTTGAAGTTGGGCTTCTTGCCAGTCTTACCAGCTTGATAGTAGAATCCACGTACACCAAAGGTGTTGTTGAAGTCCAGACCTAGCTGACCTCCGTAGAACCATGAGTCGCGGCTATTCCAGTAAGAGTTCTGGTTGAAGTCCATATAGAGCATAGAAGGCTCGATCGTGAATACCATACCGCGGAACCCATTGGAGAAGAAATCTCTGTAAGCACGGCTCACCTCGTTACCACCTCTGGGGTTGTACCCACCGAGGTAGATAGAAAGACCAGCATGAGCTGAGAAGTTATTCATCAGAGCTAGACCGTTCTTGTCCACCTTCTCGCTCGCCTTCCCAAGATTGATGTAAGGATTTAGTAGATCTGTGCGGAAGCCTAGGTAGTTACCCGATAGGTTAAGGGCAATACGAGGTGCTAGATTGATCTTAAAGCCTAGTGCTCCAGAGAAGTATAGGTGATCAGTCTTCATCGTCTCGATCTTCTTATCTGCGATAGGTAGCTCATACTTCATGTTTTGGATACCACCACCGACGAGTAGATAAGGAGCTAGAATGTAGCCATCGAGGAGGTTGAACTTGAGCTCAGCTCCGTAGCGCTCGATGTCGATCTTGCGATCGCTCATTTGATCCTTAAAGATAGGATCGATATTCCACGCTCCATTAGGATCGCTGAGCTTGGACTTGATGCCAAAAGAGCGATCATAGACACCGCGTAGCTCTACGATCGGGCCAAAGCCGAAGCCTGCACGTATGCCCCAAAGCATTGCGTTGTCAATGTTTAGAGCTTTGTCGAAGAACTGATACTCAAAGCCACCACCGACGGTGATGCTGGCATCCTTGACCTGTGCCTTGGCTCCGTTGAAGCTCAGAAGAGCTACAAGAGCCGTACATAGTAGTAGAAGTTTTCTATTCATAGTCAAACTATTAAATTGGTTAATAATACTCAGTGATTAGTGTGTAAATGGGGGTAGCCTCGCTCCTCCCAAACGTTAGTAGACGCTTTAAATAAAAACGCCTCTAAGGGAGAGCCAAGTGTACTACCTCACCCTATTTGCTGTCAAAGGTATGAAAAAGTATTGATACAAAGCAACTCTACGCGCTTTTAAATCGTAGAGAATCTCTACATTGGGCTTCCTCTGAACTCCTCTAGAAGGCTTATCAGTAAACAGAGTTATAATTAGGTTACTCCTTGATATGGCGCCTTATAGTGGGGCTGTTGGGAAGTACAAATTGTGAGAAAAGAGAATACCAATGTAGGAATTTGCCAATCTTCATGTGGGGAGGAAACATTTCCTCGGACATATATATCATTTGATTTCTCCCAGGGCTGACGCATATAAAAATGAGCTTGTTCCAGTTCCTCCCTAGAAATTCCCAAATAGCTCGGTGGATATTTTTGATTTGCTCCCGAGGAAATGGTAAATTCTTCGGACTTATGATTTGATTCTTCCGAAGTTTCATTTGATACTTCCGAA
>UWSO01000046.1 GCA_900538385.1 uncultured Porphyromonas sp. | reverse complement strand
TATAGCTACTCCTAGATCTCCATTGAGGTCAATTCCTCGGAGCAAAAGCCCAAATGGCTCGGAGGAAATCAACCAATTCTTCGGAAGAATTTTTCATTTGCTCACTGGATAATCCTAAATCTCCACGGAGGATTGTTCTATTTCCTCCATTTCCCGAGATCCCTCATTAAGACGTAGGTAAACCTACCCCGTATAATGCGTCAGCCCTGGAGATGTGTGCTATGTCAGAAGTTGTTTGTATATTTGCCACTACTACTAGTGATCATACGCTTATGAAGCAACTACTACATACTATATATACCCTTGTCGTTTGCGCTCTACTACTGCCTTGCAGCGCGTTAGCTAGTGATGCGTGTGGCGCCTCCGAGCGACAGCAATTGTCTGATCAGTATCTCATGGCTGCAGCTTCGCTAGCCTCTGCCTTGGAGCAGTCTGCGCCTCGGGTGGAGGTGCGTGATGGCGCTATCGTACCGCTCTGCGAGTATGAGCAGATGCAGGTCTTTAACGTCATGGGGCAGGAGGTACGCAATGAGCATTTACCATCAGGAGTCTATCTCGTGCGTCTTGTCGTGCAGGGAGAGACCTATACGCTCAAAGTGGTCATACGCTAATCTACTCTAAAGCTACTGTATGAGAGTTATCGGCGTCCTGCTGCGCTAACGCATGCCAGCTTGACGTAGTGGGTAGCTCTCTTCTCATATATTCTGTTTATGCTTGATCAAATCCAGCAACTACAATCGGCACTCTCCAACCTCGCGGCCTCTACGCCCGAGGAAGCAGAGCAACTACGCATAGCTTATCTTGGTAAGAAGGGACGCATCACCCAGCTCTTTGAGGCGTTTCGCCAGCTTCCCCCCGAGGAGAAGCGACAGCTAGGAGCAGCACTTAATCAGCTCAAGCAAGAGGCTACCGCACGCATCAAGGAGATACTAGCCTCTGTCTCCACGCGCTCTGTGCAGCAGACGATCGATCTAACCCGTCCCGCCGTACCTTACCCACAAGGCTCGCGTCATCCACTGACTCTCATACAGGAGGAGATCTGTAATATCTTCGAGCGCATGGGCTTTAGCATAGCTGAGGGACCTGAGGTGGAGGACGATTGGCATGTTTTTGAGGCGCTCAACTTCCCGCTAGACCATCCCGCACGAGACATGCAGGACACCTTCTTTGTGGATCACAAGAGCAATATCCTACTGCGCACTCACACTTCCTCCGTGCAGACACGTGTCATGAAGAGCCAAGAGCCACCTATACGAGTGCTTTGCCCAGGACGTGTTTATCGCAACGAGGCTATATCCGCTCGTGCTCACTGCTTCTTTCACCAGATCGAGGGACTGTACATCGACCGCAACGTGAGCTACGCAGACCTGAGAGAGGCGTTGCTCTTCTTCGCTCAGTCGCTCTTTGGCGCAGATACGCAGATACGATTGCGCCCCTCCTACTTCCCCTTTACTGAGCCAAGTGCTGAGATGGATATCTCGTGCGGCTTGTGCCATGGCGAGGGGTGTGGCTTCTGCAAGCACACCGGATGGGTCGAGATATTGGGTTGCGGCATGGTCGATCCCAACGTCCTGGACAACTGTGGCATCGACAGCTCCGTCTATAGTGGCTACGCCTTCGGACTGGGCGTGGAGCGCATTGCCAACCTCAAGTACAATGTCAAGGATCTGCGATACTTCTCGGAAAATAACCTAGACTTCCTCTCGCAGTTTACCGCTCACACCACACCCCTCTAAAGGCTTCTCAACAAAGTGACGCTTGACGAACGATACCGCTTGGCGCTGGAGGGGCTTACTCAGCTTTATCCTGATGCCGATACGGAGCTTATCTACCACGACCCTTTCAGTTTACTTGTAGCGGTCGTTCTCTCGGCACAATGCACCGACAAGCGGGTCAATATGGTGACCCCACAACTGATGGCGCACTACCCGACGCCTGAGGCGATGGCACGTGCCTCGGTAGATGATCTGCTAGCCTTCATGGGGAGCGTCAGCTATCCAAATAATAAGGCGAAGCACCTCCTCGGACTCTCTAAGCAGATAGCTCAGCGCCACAACGGCATCGTGCCTGCTACGCGCGAAGAGCTAGAGGCGCTCCCAGGAGTAGGACGTAAGAGCGCTAGTGTGATGCTGGCTGTATGCTTTGAGACACCGGCAATGCCCGTCGATACGCATGTCTTCCGTGTCGCTAAGCGCATCGGGCTTGCTTCCTCACGTGTCACTACGCCCCTAGCGGTCGAGCAAGCGCTCGTCAAGCGTATCCCACAGGCGCAGCTCATACGTGCGCATCATCAGCTCATTTTGCTAGGCCGTTACATCTGCAAAGCGCGCAAGCCACTCTGCGAAGAGTGCACCCTCCACGCTTGCTGTCGCCACTACGCCACAGCTTCTAAAAAGTAATCGTCTGTCTAACCCGTGACAGGGAGCTCGCTGTAGGAAGGCACAGCCGGCCACTCGTGATGGGCTTCGTCGTTACTTGACCCGGAGACCGAGCGTCTTCGTCAGGTAAGCGACCTCTTTGTAGTTTTCGACATAGTAAGCCGCGCGCTCCTGCGCTGTCGAGGCGTGTTGCGTTTGCTCGACAGCTGCGACCACTGTTGTTAGCGTCAGGTGGTCATTGTGCAGCTTAGCCTTGAGGTAGCGCAGCAAGGTGCGCTCGATTCGCTCGAACGACTCTAGCTGTATGTTGCTTACCAGCGAGACTGTGAGGTCATGCGGAGGCTGTAACTCAGGCGTCACCGTATGTAGTAGTTGTGAGAGATAGGCATCGTCCGTGATCTCGTCGTCTGCAAATGTGAGCCACCACTTGAGTATCGCCTCTGGTGTGACAGGCTCGTCACGTAGCTCTGAGGTTGCACTAGCCTCTGCCTCCTCTGCCTCACTGGAGGAAGCTTGCGAGGAGAGCGTCTCCTCCGCTTGGCGTTTGAGAGCTGATATACGTAGAGAGGATCCTTTGGGAGAGTAGGGCTTCGGTTGGCTAGTTGCTACCCGAGGACCCTTTTTTTTTTCGTCCGATGTAGGCGTTGGCGGAGCCTGATAGGTCGCTTGCGGTGTCTGTACGCTACTCGCTTGGGGAGCTGGAGCTGTTTCAGAAGCTTTCGGTGCCGGTTCGTTAGGAGCCGACGAAGCCGTTGCGGGCGCGACGGTAGCGTTCTTAAACGCCCCACACATCTCTGAGATGCCCATCAGAGTCAGCTCGACCAGTAGGCGCTTAGCTTGCGATGAGCGGTAGTTGCGCTCGCAAGCGACGAGCTTGGTGATAGACTTGTAGAGAAAGAGCGGGTGGATCTGCTGCGCTAGCGTGGTAAAGCGCTCTGCGTGCACTCCCGTATAGGGAAAGAGCTGCATCGTCTCTGGAGTCCGTGCCACCAGCAGATTGCGCATAAAGTCGGCCAGCCCGATGATCAGTTGTCGCATGGCGACCCCTTTGCCGAGGAGCTCATCGAGGAGTAGGAGCGTACGCTTGTAGTCACCACTATATAGGTAGGTGGTAAAGTAAAAGTAGTATTCGTCGTCTAGTATGTTGAGCGTCTGCAGCGTCTGCTCGTAGGAGATGACCCCGTCCTGTGCTGTACTAGCCAAGCGGTCGAAGAGCGAGAGCGCATCGCGCATACCTCCGTCAGCAATCCGTGCTATCGTGTCGAAGGCGCGCGGGTCGTACTGCAACCCCTCCGCATCTGCCACGCGGCGTAGCTGCTCAGCGATCTGCTCAGGCGGTATCGGCTTGAAGTCGTACACCTGACAGCGTGAGAGGATCGTTGGGAGGACCTTGTCCTTTTCAGTTGTGGCTAAGATAAAGACCACATAGCTCGGTGGCTCCTCAAGCGTTTTAAGAAAAGCGTTGAACGCGCCCGACGAGAGCATGTGCACCTCATCGATGATGTAAACCTTGTACTTGCCTTGCTGCGGACGTATGTAGACATCTTCGTTGAGACGGCGTATATCGTCGACCGAGTTGTTGGAAGCAGCGTCCAGCTCGTATATGTTGAACGCCCGCTGATGCAGTGCGGCCTGACAATTGGGGCATACGCCACACGCCTCCCCCTGCGGGGTGAGCTGCTCGCAGTTGATCGTGCGAGCTAGAATACGTGCTGCCGACGTCTTACCCACACCACGGGGACCGCAGAAAAGGTAAGCGTGAGCTATCTTGCCCTGCTTGATAGCACTCTTGAGCGTGAGGCATATAGCCTCCTGCCCAAGCATCTCATCGAAAGTCTGCGGGCGGTACTTACGCGCTGATACTATGAAGTTGTCACTCATCTGCCTTAGGGTTATCATCGTCCGTGTGTGCCTCCTCATACCGCTCCTGCTCAGACTTGGTTAGGGCTGAGAGCCCATTGTTCTGTACAATTTTGGAGAGACGCTCGAGGGACTTCGTCTCTTGAAGCTCCGAAGAGGCTGTTGGCTTAGCCTTCGATCCGGGGACGAAGTCATGACGATAGAGATTGATAAAGAGTACGATCAGAGAGAGGATCAGCGGCCCGAAGATGACGCCCCAGAATCCGAAGAGCGAGAGACCGATGAAGACTCCGAAGATCGTAATTAGTGGGTGAATGTTTGCCATCTGCTTCTGTAGGAGTAGGCGCGCTATATTGTCTACACCACCGATGACGATGAAGCCGTATAGTCCTAAGAGGATCGCGTTGAGCCAGTCCCCGTTGATGCCCATGACGACCGCTATCGGCACCCAGACGAGCATCGTGCCAAGTACTGGGATGATCGTCGTAAAGGTCGTCAGCACTGCAAAGAGTAGCGCATTGTCCACACCGAAGATCAGGTAGCCTATGTAAGCAAAGACTCCCTGCACAATAGCCAAGAGCGGGATGCCGATAGCGTTGCTCTTGACGATGCTTATCGTCTCGCTGGAGACTGTCTTCTTATTGCATTCTGTAAAGGGTAGTAGCTCCTCCACCGCAGCCTCAAACTGGTCATAACCTCGTAGCATGAAGTAGAGGAGGAAGAGGATGATGAAGGCGTTGAGGAAGAATGAGGACATGCCCTGCAGCAGACCCTTTACCAGAGTGGTCGAGAAGCTCGTCAGCTTCTGCAGATTTTCATTACTCCACAGCTCTATGCCAAAGCGCTCCTCTACATTTTTGATCACATCTTGCGCTTGTGCCGTCACCACATTCAGCGACTCAGGGTCAAAGGAGGAGAAGAGGTCGATCAGCATTAAGACGATCCCCAAAAGTGGTATGAGGAAGAAAAAGATAGCCTCTAGAGTCAGGAGCGACGCTGCCCAGCTACGTCCCCACCGCTTGCGCTCCACGAGCCACTTCATCTGACCTCTCAGAAGGACGTAGATCGTCAAGGCTCCCAGCACGCCACTCATGTAGGGTAGGGAGTGCTTACCGATGATCAGTAACAAAAGGAGAATCAGCGTGATCAGAGAGGTGCGAGGAGTCCAAAAGGATACCTTATATACAGGCTCTCCGTGCTTCGTACGACTATGTGTCAAGTCTTCCGGAGAGATGTGATCACAACACTTTGTAGTAGATGACGATTGCGAGGCGTCGTTAGGGGCTTTACTATTTGCTGTCATAGAGCTAGGAGTGGGTTTTGAGATATAACGTATATATTATAGATCTATCAACTTTCACCCAAAGGTACGAAAAAAGAGATTAGAGGTTAGAGATTAGGGATCGGAGCGATCAGAGTGGATCGGAAGTAATCGGAGCGTGACGTGTAACGACTTATAGGGACGCACGGCTAGTGTCTAGCGGGAAGGCGTCCGTTGTGTCAAAGGTTACAGCGTCTTGATTTTAACGGGGACGGACGCACCGACGGTTTGCGTCCCCCTTCGATCTAAACGCAACGAGAGCAGCTCACAACTATGAGCTGCTCTCGCAGTAGGTCTCAACAACCTTGGTCGGGATGACTGGATTCGAACCAGCGACCTCACGCCCCCCAGACGCGCACTCTAACCGGACTGAGCTACATCCCGTATTTCGTTGTGCAAAGGTACAACTTATTTTTGGACTAGACAAACAACCATGAACATAGCTACGAGCCGCATATCCCATTCCAAAACGCAACTGCGAGTGTAGGGGTGCACGGGACGAGTAGCGATGTGTAGGGACGCACAGCAAGACGTCACCCTGTAGGAACGCGCGGTCTGTATCGAGTCGGAGGGCGTCCGTTGTAGAATGATTTTGACGATGTGGCTTTAACGGGAACGGACGCCCTCTGACTAGACACGAGCCGTGCGTCCCTACAGTAGTCGTTTCGGCGCGTCCGTTGTGTTAAAGCTTACAGCGTCGTGGTTTTAACGGGGATGCACGCACCGATCGCACTGCCAACTACAACCAGCTACTACGTATCGAGGAAGAGCTAGACGCACAAGGCGTATACGGCTGCCAATCCCTACGCTAAGATAGTCGGTGATCGCCACCGAGTGATCACGACACGACAGCTTTCAATCAACGAAACTTATACCGCCACGGAGGAAATCTGAAATTCTTCCGTGGCTATTTTTTATTCTCCAGCAGGGGACGAAAAAATAGTTCGGAAGTTTCATTTGATTCTTCCGAAGTATCGTTTGATTCCTCCGAACTATTTCTCCTTACCTCCGTGGCAAATTTTTATTTGCCAGTGGGCTATTTGAAAATTCCTCCCAAAGAATCGGAGTTTAGATGTTAGAGATTAGAGGAGACGAGACGACTCCTGTAGGGACGCACGTCTCCCCTCTAATCTCTAGCCTCTAAAATCTAATCTCTAATTTTCGTACCTTTGAAGTCGTAAGTTTTACCCGTGAGACGATGATCTCACCTTTAAGTAAAGAACCTCTATCGCATTATGAGCAACGAAATGACTGATCAGACTTTATCAACCCAAGAGCAGCCTATGAGCATTGCTGAGCGTGCTGCCGACAATATCCGTGCCCTCGCTATCTCGATGGTCGAGCGTGCTAAGAGTGGCCACCCGGGTGGGGCTATGGGCGGAGCGGACTTTATCCAGGTCCTCTTCTCCGAGCAACTGCGCTATGACCCGCGCCATCCGGAGCACCCCGCACGGGATCGCTTCTTTATGGATCCTGGTCATATGTCGCCAATGCTCTACGCACAGCTCGCACTGGCGGGATTCTTTACGATGGATGAGCTGGCAGCTTTCCGTTCGTGGGGCAGTCCTACGCCAGGACACCCAGAGCTTTGCCGTAGCCGTATGATCGAGAATACTAGTGGTCCGCTGGGACAGGGACACACCTACGCTGTGGGTGCAGCCATTGCGGCTAAGTTCCTCCAGCACCGGCTCGGCGACACGCTTATGCCACAGCGTATCTACGCTTTTATCTCTGACGGCGGTATCCAAGAGGAGATCAGTCAGGGTGCGGGGCGCATCGCGGGCGACCTAGGGCTGGACAACCTGATCATGTACTACGACTGCAACGACATACAGCTCTCGACACGTGTCGAGGATATCACGGCTGAGGACGTTGCGGCTAAGTATGATGCGTGGGGCTGGAACGTCTTTGAGGTGCCGGGCAATGACCCTGCGGCACTAAGTCAGGTGCTACAAGACGCTATCGAGACTTCCGAAGAGACGGGTGCACCGACGCTTATCATTGGCTACACCAATATGGCTTACAAGGCGGTCGACGAGGAGGGTAACCCGCTCGCAAATCTGATCGCAACGCACGGCCAACCGATCTCTAAGGCGGGAGCTTCGTATGCTAAGACGATGGAGGCGCTGGGTGCTGACCCAGACAATCCTTTTACCATATATGAGGATGTAGCTGCCTTCTACGCTGATCGTCGTGAGGAACTCATCGCCTACTGGGATGGTCAGTACAAGATCCAGGAGAAATACAAGAAGGAGCACCCTGATCAGGCGAAGCTCTATGACCGTTGGTTTGCTGCGGAGCCTACCTACGATGTGGCTTGGCAGGAGATAGTTCAGAAGGCTAATCAGGCAACGCGTGCCGCCTCGGCTACAGTGCTGAGCGAACTGGCTAAGCGGGTGAACAACCTGATCGTTGCCTCGGCCGACCTCTCTAACTCGGACAAAACGGACGGCTATCTCAAGGGCACGAAGGCTTTGGAGGCAGGCGACTTCTCGGGCAAGTTCCTCCAGGCGGGTGTCTCAGAGCTTACGATGGCTGCGCTCTGTGTGGGTATCACCCTGCATGGCGGTATGCGTGCGGCGTGCGGTACTTTCTTTGTCTTCTCAGACTATATGAAGCCGGTCGTTCGTATGGCGGGGCTGATGGAGCAGCCGGTCATCTTCATCTGGTCGCACGACTCCTTTAGAGTTGGTGAGGACGGACCGACGCATGAGCCGGTCGAGCAGGAGGCGCAGATACGTCTCCTCGAGCATCTGCACAATCACTCGGGCCGTCGTGCCCTACAGGTGCTACGTCCAGCCGATGTGCATGAGGCTACGGTCGCCTGGCAGATGGCTATGGAAAACCTCCACACGCCGACGGCTCTCATCCTCTCTCGCCAAAACATCCAAGACTTACCTAATCCCACCTACGAGCGTGCTTGCCAGTTGAAGCATGGCGCCTACGTGGTCTCTGATACGACGCCTGCTGGCGAGACGCCCGACCTGACGCTCATCGCCTCGGGTAGTGAGGTGAGCACGCTGGTGCAGGCTGCTGAACTACTTAAGGGCAAGGGACACAAGCTGCGTATCGTCTCGGTACCGAGCGAAGGGATCTTCTTCGATCAGCCTGAAGCGTATCGTGAGAGCGTGATCCCCGCCGAGGGCGCACGCTTCGGTCTGACAGCTGGTCTGCCTGTGACGCTCCTCCGCTTGGTCGGGGATATGGAGCATATCCATGGGTTGGAGAGCTTCGGCTTCTCCGCTCCCTACACAGTACTCGATGAGAAGCTCGGCTTCACCGCTGAGGCGGTAGCACAGCGTATCGAGGAGCTTTGCCGATAGTGGACAAGAGCTATGGGACTATTCTCACGCTTCAAGAAATCAAATAAAAAGTCTCCTGTCTCAACCGAAGAGGTCGAGCAGGAGACGACTAACGTCACGCAGGAGGTAGCGGAGCAAGCCTCGGAGCAAGCAACTGATCCCAAGGCGGATACGCTCAAGGCGAACACGCTGAAGTTTGACGCGCTCCGTGCGCTCAAGATAGGCGAGGTGGACTTTGCGATACGCGCTCTGCACACTTCGCTGGAGGAGATCGACGACCCTGAGTGTCGCCTTTACCTAGCGCAAGCTTTGCAGCGCAAGCCCGACTTAGCGGGTTCGATGGCTGAGTTGACCACCATACTAGAGGCTTATCCAGACTATCCGATGGCTCTCTATGAGGCGACGAAGGTCTCTAATGGGCTGGACCAGCACAGTGAGACGATCGCCTACGCTGAGCGCGCCTTGGCGACTGAGCTGGAGACGGCACAGCAAGCTGAACTATACCGTATGAAAGCTCAGGCGCAGCTGGCTCTAGGTGAGTCTGAGCAAGCACTCGCAACCATCGACCAGGCGCTACAGCTGACGGACGAAGTGCCACTCTACTGGCTCATCAAGGTGAAGGTGCTGATAGCACTGAAGCGTTGGGAGGATGCTTTGGCAGTTGCTCTGGAGACGGCGGAGAAGTTTCCTGAGGAGGAACGAGCTTACCTTTACGAGGGTTTGATCACTTACCACGATGGCGACAAAGAGCGTGCTGAGCGTGCCTTCCGACAGGTGGTGGAGACGGATCCCTTTAACGTGGAGGGCTACATGCATCTGACGCATCTCGTTGAGGAGCTGCGGGGCAAGGAGGCGGCAGCCGATGAGATGGAGCAGGCGTTGGAGATGATCCCCCAGCCGACCCGTGCGCTCCTAGACTATGCTGCTCTACTATATAAGGGGTGCGACCGCACGGAGCAGTACGAGGGGGTGCAGAAACTGCTGGCAGATCTTCCTGAGGACGCTGAGACAAAGGCGGGCGAAGTCAACTTCGCCAATCTGTACGCTGGTGGCTTTTATTAGAAAAGACGAACTCCATGTCAGCCAAGCAGCGCAAGTGGTATGTCGTATGGGAGGGTTATCGGCCAGGCATCTATGATGATTGGCAGGACTGCAAGATGCAGATTGAGGGCTTCCAAGGAGCTAAGTATAAGTCCTACCCGACGGCAGAGCAAGCGCAGGAGGCCTTCGAGCTAGGCTATGATGAGGGGCGCAAGCTGGGACAGCAGCATCGTGTCTCCAAGCCTCAAAGCAATCAACTGCAAGTGCAGCATAGTGTGGCGCAAGCACCTGATCAACTCATCGGCGACAAGGTGGCGCCTGCAGGTTTCCTCAACCACTCGATCGCTGTCGATGGTGCTTGCTCGTCCAATCCAGGCGTCACGGAGTATCGTGGTGTCTACACCTTTAGCCATGCGGAGCTCTTTCGGGCGGTCATCCCGTGGGGCACGAACAACATTGGCGAGTACCTAGCCATCGTTCACGCCTTGGCGCTTATGGAGCAGGGCAAGCTCCCGCCACTGCCTATCTACTCCGACAGCAAGGTGGCGCTCGGCTGGGTGGCGCAGGCACGTTGCCGCACGCGGCTTGACTCGACGGACCCACGTAGTGCTAAGACCTACGAACTGATCGTGCGTGCCACACATTGGCTGAAGACGCACACCTTTCGGGTACCTCTGCTGAAGTGGGACACAGTCGCTTGGGGTGAGATCCCCGCAGACTTCGGCCGTAAGTAGTCGCGCCGTCACTGAGGTCATGCGCACGCCACTCATCGTCTGCAACATCGGGCACGAGGTCGCGCTTGAGGCTGGCGACCCGCTCCACTACACCCCGCCACGGCTCATCCGACAGATGCGCTCCGCACTCTGGAGCCTGCCGCTTTGGGCGACCCCTTCGTGGTTGGAGGACGACTCGTGGTGGGTACATCCTTTTAGCGAAAGCCTATCCCCCTATCTGACCGACCGTGAACTGAGCCATATAGCGAAAGGTGATGTCGGAGACTCGGAAGTCGTACTCTGGGGGCACGAGCGAAGCTTGGCGCATAGCCTGGCGAAGCAGTACGGGCTGAGCGATGGAGAGGCATGTAGCGAACTGCCCCAGGAGCTGATGCCTTGCTGGACGAGAGCTGCGAGTGCCCGCTTCTTCGAGCATTACAGTAGCGTGCCGTGGCGCAGCCGTGTGGCGATGATTACGCAGATAGAGAAGTTGGCGGAGCTTTTGACTCACGGTCCTTGCCTCGTCAAGCTCCCCTTTAGCAGCTCGGGGAGAGGACTCTGGCGCATCAATCAGTTGGACAGCCAGCTCGAGGAGACGCTCCGCAAGCTCTTGCAGCGGCACGGCACCCTCCTCGTGGAACCGCTGCTCGACAAGCAGCAGGACTACGGTGCCGAGTACTATATAAATGAAGCAGGCGAGGTGCAGTTCATCGGGGCATGTGCCTTCGAGACAGACGATCAGGGGCGCTACCTGGAGAGCCTCTGCCAAGATCCCGAGGAGACGCTCCGACAACTCACCGACAGTCTCACGGATCCCGACGAACTGCAACAAGCTCTGGCGCAGCATCACGCCTACCTCACTCGTGAGGTGGCGCCTTACTACCGTGGGCCCGTCGGCATTGACCTACTCACCTACCGTACCGATGAAGTGAGCGACCGTATCGCCCTGCACCCGTGGGTCGAGATCAATCTGCGCTACACGATGGGGCACTACGCCCTCGACCTCTACCGCGAGCGCATCCCTCAAGGCAGCCACGACCAATATCGCTTTGGCATCCTCTCCGCACCACGAGCCAAAGCCCTCCTCGCCACAGCCAATGCCCCTACACTAGACGACGCTGGTCGCCTTCGCTCAGGCCTCCTCCCGCTCACCTCTACTGACCTAGACACCGACCTCGACACCGTCTCCCACATCGCCTACCTCCGCTGTGAAGTAGCAAGCTAGATAGAGTTGGCTGGCGCAGGGGTAGGGAACCCTCCACTGAGGAATTCAGAATTTCCTCGGGATAAATTTGGAATTCTCCAGGTAGGAAACGAAAAATTCTGACCTAAAGGTCAAAATGGTTGGTGAAATGGAGTTCTTTTTCAGTATAGATGCT
>UWSO01000045.1 GCA_900538385.1 uncultured Porphyromonas sp. | reverse complement strand
TTAAGTGCCAGATAAGCTATAGGGGTACTTCACCAACCATTTTGACCTTTACGCCACTTTTGATTTCTTCCTCACAGCTCCTACCTACAATTGATGAGTGGGGCAGGCTAAAAATACCTATTAGTAGTTATTTCATCGGAGATGAAGCCGACGTACCTTTGCAGAGGTTTTTATGCTTCACCTATGAGTAGGTCTATCCGTAGAGTTCTTCTATCCTACATACTCTTTTCGTTGCTCTCCTGGAGTCTATATGCTCAGGGTGCCCGTCATACCTTCACCGGGATGGTGTACGATGCGACTACTAGCGAGCCGATAGCCTACGCTCTGGTGGCTCTCTCTGCCGAGGGGCATAAAGATGTCGTGACCTATACGGATGATGACGGACGCTTTGCCTTTCAGTCTGTACTAGCGGGGCGATACCGCCTACAGGTGCGCTACGCAGGTCTGCGCAAGGAGCAGACGATCACCTTGCAGCGAGACCAATACCTGCGCATCCCCTTTAAGCTGGAGCAGGTACTAGGCGAAGTGGTCGTGACTGCGCAGGAGGGACGACAGCTGACCAGCTCCTCGACGATCGAGCGGGCAGCTATAGATCATCTGCAACCTAGTAGCTTCTCCGACCTGACGGCACTACTACCTGGTGGCAAGAGTAGCATACCTAATATGAGTGGTGTCAATAACCTCTTGCTCCGTGAGACGGGCACGATCAATATGCAGGGCAATAAGACGAACAACCAAGACTACGCCATCAGTTCGCTGGGTACCCTCTTTATGGTAGATGGAGCTCCGCTCAATACAGATGCGGATATGCAGTACACCGCCTCGCCGTCTGGCTCGCTCCTAGGTGCTAGCAAGGTTAATGTGAATCGTGGTGTGGATATGCGCACGCTACAGACGGACAATATAGAGCGGGTTGAGTTCATCCGTGGCGTCCCCTCCGTAGAGTATGGCAATATCACCTCGGGTGTGGTGCTGGTGCATCGTAAGCGACAAGTCTCGCCCGTGCAGAGTCGCTTTAAGGTAGATGGTTACAGCAAGCTGGTCTCTGTGGAGAAAGGCTTTGCCCTCACACCCTCCCAGCACCACATCCTCAATGGAGATGTGAGCTATCTAGATGCTAAGCCTGACCCGCGTGTCCCCTTTGAGACTTACCGGCGCTTGACTGGTTCGCTACGCTATCACGGCACGAGTAGTAACCAAGCGCATAGATGGGAGGTAAGCGGAGACTATACGGGGACCTTTGACAAGAATAAGGTAGACCCCGACCTTACCTACGGACGCACAGACGAGTATCGCACAGACTACAACCGTATAGCTCTCACCTCACGCTATACATACGCACCGTCACATCGCAAGGATGGTTTGCAGCGAGTAGAGTTGACTCTCTCCGCTGCGCAGCAGTTTGACTACCTACATCAGCGCCGACTCGTGGCTCCAGACCGCATGTCTATAACCCCTACGGGCGACCAGGCTGGCGAGCACGAAGCTAGACTGATCGGCGGTGAGTATATAGCGGACTATGTGAGTGATGGTAAGCCACTGACGCTTTTTGCCAAGGGGCAGACACTATATAATATAGAGTGGGGAAGAGCTTCGCATAAGTTAAAAGGGGGCTTTAACTATGAGCTGTCCAAAAACTTCGGTCGCGGACAGGTATACGATCTCTCTCGCCCACTCTTCCCAAAGGCGTGGGACACCCGCCCACGTCCTTACAACCAGATCCCAGCCTTGCAGCAGCTAGCTCTCTATGCAGAGGATCTATACAAGCAGCCGCTCGGAGCGCATACGCTCCAGCTAGAGGCAGGCGTACGACTTTCTATGCTCTTAGGCTTAGCACCCCAGTACACGCTGAGCTATAAGCCTTACCTAGATCCTCGTGTCAACCTACGCTGGAGCTTGCCCGCCTGGGAGCTGTGGTCACGAGACCTCAAGCTATCGCTTGATGCGGGCTGGGGGTTGACGACTCGTATGCCTACGCTCAACTATCTATACCCCGACCTGCGCTACATAGATATGACGCAACTGGCTTACTACGACATCAATGCGCCCTATGAGCGTAGCCTATACTACGTCCGTACTTACATAGAGGATGCGACAAACTATAAGCTACGTGCTACGCGCAATCAGAAGCTAGATCTACGTCTCTCGGCCGAGTGGGGACGTAACAAAGTCTCCGTGAGTTACTTTCGCGAGTTGATGACCACGGGCTTTAGATACCGCTCCACAGCACAGGTCTATGCCTATAATAAGTATGACGCCTCGGCGATCGACTATAGCAAGTTGACGGGACAGCCCGACATCAACACCATCCCCTACACTCCAGCAGCTCGTATCGAGTCAACAAGTCGCCCAGAGAATGGTAGCATGATCCGCAAGGAGGGTGTAGAGCTACAGATTATGACGGAGCGCATCCCAGTGATCAATACCAGCCTGATCCTAGGGGGCGCATGGTTTCGCTCTACCTACTCGAATAGCGTACCGCTCTTCTATGCCGTATCTGGAGTCTATGGAAATGTGATCCTATCGGATCAATACTTAGGCCTCTACAACTGGCAGGATGGCTCGGAAAATCAGTCGCTCTCGACCAACCTACTCTTTGACACGCAGATCCCGCAGTGGGGACTTATCCTGACGACCGCCATAGAGAGTACCTGGCTGGTCTCTCGTCGCCGCCTCCCCCAGGATGGTCGTCCGATAGCTTACCTAGATGTGCACGATGGCAAGCTACACCCCTACACATCGGAGTCAGAGCGAGACACCTATCTGCAGCATCTCTTCATACGCTATAGCGATACGCTCTTTAAGCCGAGCCGCATACCTCTAGCTCTTGGGATCAACCTAAAAGTATCCAAGCAGCTGGGCAAGCTCTTTACGCTATCTCTCTTTGCCAACAATGTCTTAGACTACCTGCCCGACTACAAGGTGGGGACGGCTACACTCAGACGCACTGCCACGCCTTACTTTGGCATGGAGCTACGCATCAAACTATAATCAACTCAACAAATAGATCTCTATGAAACGATTACTGTATATACTCCTCTTACCAGCCCTGCTGGTCACTGTGACCGCCTGTCGTCCAGACCCAGTCACGCCAGACAATCCCAAGGAGCAGAAGTCGATAGCTTGCCTCTTCGAGCGCACACTGCCTGAGGATGTCACGGACTTGACTATACAAGATGAGCTCCTCACGATACACAACACCACCACAGGTCAGGACGTGGAGCATAAGACGCTAGAGGGTATCAAGCTCGCTCCTGGACTGTACAACCTAAACTACACAACTACCTGTCGCTATAAGCTACACGGGGTCGCAATGGAGGGACGGCTGGTCGCACAGATTGAGAATATGGAGGTGACCGACCAAACGACCGAACCACTCAAGCTACGCTTAGAGCTCCGCATCGTGCCTACGGTTCAGGACTTTGTCATTCAGGAGATCTTCTTTACGGGCACGCTGACCCCTGCTGGCAAGCAGTATCATGGGACCAGCTATGTGGTTCTCTACAACGGGACAGACAGAGTGCTCTATGCTGACGGGATCGCCTTCTGTGAAAGTGGGTTTAACCCCGCGCGCAAGTTTGACTACAAGCCAGACATACGCCAAGAAGCCATGGCGGTACACGCCGTCTATGTCATACCGGGCAGTGGTAAGGAGCACCCCGTGAAGCCTGGCGAGCGGCTGATACTCTGTGACATAGGCATCGACCACAAGGTAAATAATCCAAATGCTTTCGACCTCTCCAAGGCAAACTTCGAGTGGTATGATGAGTCTAGCTCACCGGCACACCAAGACTTTGATAGTCCCACAGTGCCTAACCTAGATAAGTGGTACTGCTACACGAAGTCGTTTTTCATCCTACACAACAGAGGCTTTGCATCGTACGCTATAGCCCGTATGCCGATAACTAAGGAGGAGTACCTCAAGGACTACAAGTATGACTACACCTATGTCTTGACACACAATGGAAACAGCTATGACATGTCAGGCTCATGCTATAAACTACCCAACGACTGGATCATAGATGGAGTCAATTGTAGTGTCGAGGCAGTTCATCAGTGGACGATCCTACCTGAGACGATAGACGCTGGCTATACAAATTGTGGTACGGTAGACGGACAGAAAGATCGCTACTTCCATAGCGTACGTCGTAAGTACCTAGGCAAGGATGCCGAGGGGCGGATGATCCTGCAGGACACCAACAACTCGTTCGAGGACTTCAACCCGATGGTCACGGCCTCGCTCATTGAGGAGCAAGGTACAGCGATCAATGCTAAGGGTACACCCTGCACGACTAAGACTTATGATGGGGTCGTGCCTATTGAGCAGTAAGGTCTCTTCGCTAGATTATGGTGCATCATTCTTCGGTTTGTCTTAGCAGATCTCTTGCGCTCTTACTCTGTCTCCTAGGTGTGCTTACGGGCTCGCTCTATGGACAGCAGCAAGAGCCAGAGATGATCTCACTACCTGCAGATACCATCACGGTGGCTGGGTCGCTCCTAGAGCAGGGGCGACCAGGCTACGACCTGTCGGTATCGTCCGTAGTGTCGCCACTCTACTTTTTCTCGGAGCGAGGCTCTCGTACAGACCTCTCGCTAGGCGGAGCTATGCGGCGAGATGGAGGCGATACGATGATCCCGCAGCTGGGCAAGCAAGACATAGATGGGTCGGTGCATATCGAAAGTGCTTTGCGTCAGCGCAACAACTTCGCTTGGGGTGCTGCCTCCTACACTTATCGTGCTACGGAGGGGATACGCTTCAATGAGACGACAGACTACCCCCTCCTCGCACCTTACGTCATGGGAGACACGGCGCATACAGCGCGTCTGCACCAAGATCTCTACACCTTTGGCGCAGGTACGGTACATCGTCTCGGCAATTGGCTACTCTCCCTGACAGCTGACTATCGCGCCACCTTTGCCTACCGTACGCAAGACCCTCGTCCTCGCAATCTGGCTACACGCTTAGAGGGGCAGATCGGCATAGGCTATCAGCTTACCGACTATGCGCTCGCCCTAGCAGGTACGCTAGGTCGCTACAAGCAAAACAATCAGGTAGGCTTCTTGAGTGAGCTCGGAGTGGCTAGTGAATATCACTTTACGGGCATCGGGGGAGACTACTACCGCTTTAGGGGAGGCAATACGTCGCTCTTCTATCAAGGGCTCTCTTATGGCATCTCGCTCGGGCTAACCCCTACCAGCAAGTCGCGTCAAGGCTTCTATGCTCTGGCTGCGTGGCATCTGCTGACGACCGACCGTATCATACGAGAGCTCAACAACCTCCCCCTCTCGACACTCTCCAGTCACACGATAGATCTGCAGGCGGGATACACCGCCCGCTCAGCACGACTGGGACGTTGGGGCGTAGCGCTCTACACACAGGACGACATACGTCGAGGTGCTGTCCATCTCTTCGGTGATCCTAAGGGAAATATCTACCCACGCATAGCCACGGAGCGG
Source organism: uncultured Porphyromonas sp. (assembly GCA_900538385.1). Lineage (GTDB taxonomy): Bacteria > Bacteroidota > Bacteroidia > Bacteroidales > Porphyromonadaceae > Porphyromonas. The sequence goes on along the minus strand of UWSO01000045.1, from coordinate 7,440 downwards.
TCATACTATGGCCAGACCTTAGAGTTTGGAGCTAAAGGCTTTTGGGATAGTCAGGACACTCCTCGCACGCCTTGGTCGTGGGGCGTATCCACTTCGCTTGGCTATCGACTACACGAGGAGGACTTGCTACCTCAGGCAGAGCGACTCTTCTACCATCTAGGCGGGACATTGGCTCCGTATGTTAGCTTTCATCGTGGGCAGTACTTTGTCTCTCTGACACCTACCTATAGTATCTGGGCACAGACGGGACACCCTTCGCTACAGTTAGCACCTCAGCATCAGCCTATACCTACTTATGCTGAGACACTGGAGCGAGCCTTCCAGATAGCTAGTTCCACGCAGATGACCTATGGGCTCTCTATGACTCACGGCTATCAGCTTAGCAGTAGCTATGCGCTGTGGCTCTCACTAGACTACCTCCATACGCAGACGAGTTTGTGTGGTAGCAACTACGGATCCATACGTTGTGGCATCTCATTCTAATAGTAAATCCAAACAATCAAATATCTTCAGTATGCGAAAACAACTACCAGTATTACTTATGCTCCTCACGCTCTTCTGTACGGCGAGTGTGACGATAGCTCAGACTCCAGACGAGGGTGTTGCAAAGAACTTCCTCTGGTACCGACTTGTATCCAATAGCGTAGAGCGTCATCAGATACCTCAGCAAGTGGTCGCCTCTATGGATGGCAATCTCTTTGCGAGCAATGCCTTCTATAGTAAGGAGCGCACTGACGCTAGCTCAGTCTTCAACTTTGACGCATCAAACGATGCTGACAAAGCAATCTCCTATGGCGATGACGGCTCGGCTGCCAACGGCAACACCGCCCTCACTATCTACAAACTGACTCCTGAGGGCAAGCTACTCTGGTACATATACAACAGTCGCGGAGAGATAGCAACCAATGTCAACTGTATCACGGCGACTCCCGACGGAGGCTTTGTGACCATCTTGATGGCACGGGATGCTCAGTCTAAGTCTAAGAGCAATACAGACACGCTACGCCTGGTGCAGGCTGACGGCACTCCTTACGATATAGAGATGAAGTCTCTATTTGTCGGAGTTGGCGACGACGCCTCTGCCGGAGCTACGCGTCGCAAGATCATGCCACTCCTTGTCAAGGTCAGTGCTGCGGGACAGATCGAGTATCACAAAGCTTTCGAAGTAAACCACACCCCTATGCCCGATGCAACTCGCTATAGCTACGGGACCCCTACGGGTTGCGACTTCAAGGGCACAACTGTAGATCCCGAGGGCAATATCTATGTCTGTGGCTCCGTCCGCACGGCCATAACCATCGGCGAGACTACTATCAAGGCAAAGAACAATGTCAAGTGGAATGGAGACTCACAGAAACAGATGGGAGACTTCTTCATCCTCAAGTTTGACAACAAGGGGAACCTTCTCAAGCATCTCACCGAGCAGGGAGACCCCATAGGGCGCTCTATGCTAACGGTCATCAAGTATCAAGACGGCAAGCTCTATACAGCTGGACGCTTCACAGGAACTAAAGAGAAGACCCCTATCACCATCGATGGCAAGCAACTCATCCCCAGCGATAAGGAGAGCCTTGTCTCCCTCTGCCTAGACACAGATCTAAAGGTCTCGTGGATCTCTCAGATTGATGTCAAGGCTGTAGCTTTTGTCGATGGTATAGCTGTCGGCAAGGACAAGGTCTACATAGCAGGCCGCTGTGCTGGAGCTCTCGTTGATGCCGAGGGGAATGTGATCCTCGAGCAAAAAACCAAGATGCACAGAGGCTATGCTCTAGCAATAGACAAAGCTACGGGCAAGCCCAATGCAGAGTGGCATACGCTACTTCCAGAGAAAGGAATCTCCAACTGTACGGCTATCTCCACGCAGGGAGATCGTGTCATCCTGCATGCCTATGCTCTAGGAGGGCAAACCTACTACCGTGTGCTGGATCTCAACCTCTCTGAGGGGTCTGTACAAGACTACCCCATGGTAAGTAAAGCTATGACCTCATTCGGAGGCGATATCGTTGCCAATAGCTATGTGGCTGGTGCGCGTTGTCGCAATAGTGCTAAGCTCCTTACGACCGAGGGCTATAAGGAGATGACATACAAGGACTGGTTTAGCCTCTTTATTGCCCACAAGCTCCCCTTCCCCTCAGTCTCTGCTAGCTGCAAGGCTCTCCACATATCAGAGGGCAAGGGTTCCCTGCAAATCCTAGCGTCTGACCTTAAAGATCCGATACAGGTAGCATGCTCTGGCGAAGGCTTTACGGCACAGCTCAAGGAGCTTCCCGCTACGGGTGGAGCTCTGGAGGTACAGTTTAGGGCGGCAGTCACCAAGACGCCCGAAGAGCGTATCGGCAAGCTCACCCTCACCTCTGGCGGTGCAAGCTACGAGGTCTACCTCTACGCAATGACCGAGACAGAGCAGTATATCAAGGTATCTCAGAGCGAGATCAACTTCACGATGATACCTGTCGGTGAGCATAAGTCTGTCGATCTGACCGTCACACAGAAAAACCTCATGGACGCTATCACCTGTACGATCGAGGGTGAGGGTGCTAAGTACTACTCAGTGGACAAGAGCGAGATCGCCGTCTCCAATGAGCCTGCGACCCTCAAGGTCACCTACACGCCTGACAAGACCATCGCAGCTAATGCCAAGGCTACAGCTCAGCTCGTCCTAACCTCTGGCGATGTCAAGACGATTGTCACACTATCTGGTCAGAGCAATACAGCTATTGAGGAGGTTGCAGCAGCCAAGCTCTCTATCGCTACCGCTGCTGGTACGCTCTACGTACATAGCGATGAGGCACGTCCAGTAGCTATCTACACGTCAGCTGGTGAGATGGTTGCACAGCAACTACTCTCTGGTAACATGGAGCTCTCACTCCCTGCTGGTGTCTACTTCATCCAGACAGATCGTGAGGTCTATCGTGTCTACATCCCCGCTATTTAATCTGTTTCGTCCCTCTTCTCTCTATGTAGAGGAGAGGGACTATCCTCTTTATATAAGCAAATCTGTGAAGCTCGCACTTCACTCCCCATTACCTCAAAACACAGTCATCACACCAACGCAGTATGAACAATAAACTATCTCTCGTGCTCCTCACAGCACTACTTTCCTTAGCACTTATCGGGTGCAATAAGCAAAAGCAAGATCAGACCGCAACCACAGAGACGGAGGCTCCGACCTACATGGAGGTGGACGCCCTCCTCGCCTCTGCCGATAGTCTCGTCGGTCAGACGGTTACCGTGCAGGGCGTCTGCACCCACCTCTGCAAGCATGGTGCCAAGAAAGCTTTCCTCATGGGCAGCGACGACACCAAGGTGATCCGTGCTGAGGCTAGTGAGGAGATGGGAGCCTTTGCCCAGGAGTGTATCAATAGTATAGTCACCGTCACAGGGCAGCTTGTCGAGGATCGTATCGACGAAGCTTATCTGCAAAACTGGGAGGAGCAGCTCAAAGCTCAAGCCGCCAAGGAGCATGGCGAGGGCAAGGCAGGCTGCGCCAACGAAAAGAAGGCTCGTGGCGAAACGGCCAACACACCAGAGGATCGTATCGCAGACTTTCGCAAGCAGATCGCTGAGCGCGAAGCTCAGGAGGGCAAGGCATACCTCTCCTTCTACCACATCGATGCTACAAGCTATCAGATAGAGCAGCAGTAACCCAATTGGAGCTGAAAGATCTCTATGAGAGTAACCTTTAAGGAAGTGGGTAGGAGCGTGCGTCGCTGGAGTAGATTACTACACCGCGACCTCTCCTACCTACTTGCTGCACTTATATTCATCTATGCCCTGTCGGGTCTCTACATGAACCACCGAGACTCGATCAATCCACACTACATCATCACCCAGCGAGAGTATCAGATCCCGCTAGAAGAGCTACAAGCAGCTGGACGTCTTGACGCACCTGCCGTCCGTAAGCTCCTAGACGAGATAGACCTGTCGGGTAGCTATACCAAGCACTACTACCCTGACGATCATACGCTCAAAGTCTTCCTCAAGGGACGTGCCACCCTACTCCTCGACACCTCAACGGGGGTAGCCGTCTACGAGTCGATCGAGCAACGCCCGCTCATCAGCTCTATGACACAACTGCACTACAACCCAGGGCGCTGGTGGACGATCGTCGCTGATGTGCTAGCCATCGGCCTTATCCTCATCACCCTCACGGGACTACTCATCGTGCCGGGGAGACGCGGGCTCATAGGTCGTGGAGGCATCCTCCTCTTGATCGGGCTGGCGGTGCCACTACTCTTCCTCTTCCTATAAGAGTAGGCAGCAGCCCCTGCTGCCTAAAGAGTAGCCCACACCCTCCCCTTATACCACTTAACTAACATGGACAACTTAATCGAGTGTCAAAACTTGACTCACTACTACGGCAAGCGATTGATCTATCGTGATCTCTCCTTTGCCGTGCCTCGTGGTCGCATCCTCGGTCTGCTTGGTAAAAACGGTACTGGCAAGACCACCACAATCAATATACTCAGTGGCTTCCTCCGCCCCAAATCAGGCGTCTGTCGCATCCTTGGCGAAGACATAACCCGTATGCCTGATCGATTGAGACAAGACATCGGACTGCTCATCGAGGGGCACGTCCAGTATAGCTTTATGACTATACGGCAGATAGAACGCTTCTACGCGCCCTTTTACCCCAAGTGGCGCAGGGAGGCTTACTACGAGCTGATGGAGCTACTCAAGGTCACCGAGAGCCAGCACCTCAGTCGTATGTCTTGTGGTCAACGCTCACAGGTCGCGCTCGGACTGCTCCTAGCGCAAAACCCCAAAGTCCTCATCCTCGACGACTTCTCGATGGGGCTAGACCCAGGCTATCGAAGGCTTTTTGTAGACTACCTGCATCACTATGCCAAGGAGCAGGGGACCACGATCTTCCTCACATCCCACATCATCCAGGATATGGAGCGACTGATCGATGACTGCATCATCATGGACTACGGCTCTATACTCCTGCAGCGACCCGTTGCTGAGATACTAGACGAGGGGCGACTCTATAGATGCACCCTCACAGACGACCGTCCTCTCCCTGAGATCGACGGGCTGTACCACTTTGAGGCGCACCACAGACGTGGGGAGTGCTACTCATTTCTCCCCATGCCAGAGGTCGCCGAGCGACTCACTCAGGCTGGCGTCCCCTACCAAGATCTCACAGCACACGAGACGACGCTCGAGGATGCCTTCATAGGACTCACCGGTAAGTACTAATGCTATCTATATGTTTGCCTCTATAATATATAAGGAGTGGCTCAAGCTCCGACTATACGCACTGCTATCGACACTTGTCGCACTAGCCGTACCGCTATACGGCGTCATACGCATACACCGAGCCATCGCCCTACAAGGCGCTGACCATATCTGGCTCGTGATGATACAGAAGGGAGTAGTCTTCGTAGAGAGTATGCGCTACGTACCCCTCATCTTAGGCTTGCTCTGCGCCATCGCTCAGTTTGCGCCAGAGCTCTCTCGTCGTAGCCTCAAGCTCACCCTGCACCTGCCTCAGTCACCGCTCCGCTCGACATACCAGATGCTCGCCTGCGGGGTGACACTACTGCTATGGCACACCTTATTATATATAGGTGTCCTCTTCATCGGACTGCAAGGGCTCTTAGCTTACGAACTCCTCACCTACGTCCTCTCCGCCACATTGCCCTGGATCTTGGCGGGCTTCCTCGGCTACCTCCTGATGAGTTGGATACTCCTAGAGCCCACTTGGCGTAGACGCATCCTCTACACCCTAGTCGCTGTACTCTTGATACGCATCAACTTCATCTCCCCCACGGCAGGAGCTTACGCCCCCTTCCTGCCCACGCTACTTATCTACACCATACTCTCCTCGACACTCGTGTGGCTCTCCGTGAGTCGCTTCAAAGAGGGGAGACAAGACTAAACAACTATTATGAAGCGCATAGCCACAATACTCCTATACATCACCGTAGCACTACTCATCGCCTGGCAGATACCCTGGTGGTACAACTACCTCCGAGCCGATGCAAGCCGTGAGCCATTCACCATCTATAGTCAGCTACTAGGCGACTTCATCGTCACAGGTCATGATGAGGGGGCGATAACCTACCGTAGCGGTAAGGGCGTGCAGTATAGTCGTGAGGAGGTCGACAGCCTGCTCCCCACCTTCTACTACCGTCAGCTCCTGACTGATGGTCGCCTACCTGACACACTCTACGGAGAGGCGGTGACCCCACAGCTTATACAGCGGGGTGCTGTAACCTTCCGCTGCTCGCCGCGCACCCTCTCCGCACCAGCCGTGGCGCTCTACCCCCTCCTGGAGAGTGCCTCACGGAGAGTCAAGCTGGAGATGCCCACAGATCTCTTTCGCATCACCGAGCAGGCGATCGAATTTGTAGATATGCAGAGTAATCAGCTAGACAAGACGAAGAGTGCTAGCTATACGAAGCTCTTTCAGGAAAAAGGCTTCGCCTTCCCCGCACAGCGGGTCGCTGGCAATGCGACTGCACAAAAGGAGTATGACAACGGTTACCTCCTCATTGATCAGCAGGGCAAGCTCTTTCACCTCAAGCAGATGGCGGGCAAGCCCTACCTGCGGGCTATTGACTTACCTGAGGGCGTAGAAGCTGCCGAGGCCTTTGTTTGGGAGCAACCTAGTCGTCGGCATATCGGTCTCGTCTCTACCCGAGACCATCAGCTCTATCTGATCGAGCGTGAGGGCTATCGCCCCTGTCGCCTTGAGATCCCCTCGTGGGACCCACTCCGAGAGGATCTCACCATCATCGGCAACGACCTAGACAGCTACACCCTCAAGGTCTCTACCGCCGATGCCACAAGCTACTATGCGCTAGACGCTACGAGCTACACGCTACTGAGCTCGCTACAAGTAGATCACCCTGAGCGGGCTATGCCGGGGCTACACTTCACCTCGCGCCTAGATGGCTGGGTCAAGCCTCGACTAGACTAACCGCGAGGACCCTTCTGACCCCTTCAGGAGGGAGGTACCCCTGTCAGCCTATTCAGCTAAGGCTAACTTCTATTTTGTGTTGCTGGGGCACTCAACTCGGATACGTTATAATAGTATAGCGTCCCCTATGCCCCGCAGCACTTTTTCTTAGCATAAACTGATCTCCACGTGGAAAATCTCAAATCTTCACGTGGAGATTTTCTTTTTTCCACGTAAGCGCGAATCATTTCTTCCGAAGTTTTATTTCTCCTCCACGTGGAGAGCTGGAGAAGTTAGCAAGCTGTCGTTAGATACACCTATATGCGCATCGCTATATGGGGGGCATGGCAGGGCTGACGCATTATAACCAGTCGTCTATGAGTTGCGTATGGCGATAAGTAGGAAATACGCAGATAGATTACAGCTACACAGTGGCTACAGATACTCTCTGATTACACCATCCTCCCGAAGAATCGGATTCCTCCCGAAGAATTGTCCCAATAGCTCCCGAGGAAATCAAAAATACCCACGGA
>UWSO01000044.1 GCA_900538385.1 uncultured Porphyromonas sp. | reverse complement strand
CTCGGTTGGCGTCAGGCACAGCTCCTAGGATACAGGGTATAATGCGTCAGCCCTGGTGCGCTACAGATACTGTGGCGTGAGCCGATAGGAGGCTATCACAAGAAAAGTGGCGACGGAGGTATCAGAACCTTCGTCGCCACTTGCTTTTGGCGGAAGCGCTTTGACTAGTTAGAGCGCTCCGTGGTAAGTAATGTCTGACTGTGCTGCTTAGTTCGCCTTTTTAGCCATTTTCTTTTGGTGCCGCTTACCTACAGCCAGCACAGCGATGTAGCCCACGATGCCAGAGATAAGGCTACCTACCAGGATGCCCAGCTTAGCCTCACTGAGCCAGTCTAAGTGTAGTTGTACATCGTACGACAGACTGGCGATAAACATGGAGACTGTAAAGCCGATACCGCCCAATATGGACACTGCAAAGAGCATCGCAGGGTAGACCCCCTCAGACCACTCATGCTTCGTCAGGCGGATATAGATATAGGTAAAGAGAAAGATGCCGATAGGCTTACCGATGAATAGCCCCAGTGTAACTGCAAAGGGGAGTGCCGAGATCCCACCCATTGCAAAGGTAGAAAAGTCAATGCCCGCATTGACAAACGCAAAGATAGGCAGGATCAAGTAGTTCACCCAGTCCGTGAGCGCATGCTCTAGGCGCTGCACAGGAGGAATAGCCGATGCTGCAGCCTGGCGTAGACTATTGATCATCGCAATGTCAGCGCCCTCTAGATGGGTCGCTTCCCCCTTCTTAGTACTCTCCGTAGCAGGAAGCATTCTAGAGATAGCCCCAGCGAGGCTACCCAGCTGGTGACGTGATACAGACGTGGTCATAGGCACTGTCAGAGCCACCATCACACCAGCGATGGTTGTGTGTATACCGCTCTGTAGGAAGAAAAACCATACGACAAAAAGCCCGACCATGTAAAGCCCAATATGGCGTCCCCCCACACGTCCTAGGAGAGCCAGGAGAGCAACGACCGCCAGGCCCAGTCCGAGCATCAGCAGGTTGATGCCCGTGGAGTAGAAGAGCGCTATCACGATGATACCGCCTATATCATCAGCCACCGCTAGAGTAGTCATAAAGACACGTAGCGAAGCGGGCACATGATCCTTTAGTACCATCAGTACAGCCAGTACGAAGGCTATATCCGTGGCCATCGGGATAGCAGCACCTCGGCTCGCATCACCCGCCGGAGCGATCAGCCAGAAAAGGAGGATCGGCACAATCATACCTCCGATAGCTCCCACAACAGGCATCATAGCTTTTTTGACCGAGGAGAGCTCTCCTACGAGCAGTTGCTGCTTGATGTCTAGTCCGACGACAAAGAAGAAGAAAACCATCAAGACATCATTGGCAAAAACCAAGAAGCTCATCGGCTCGCCATGATACTGAAATATGTCCAGTCCCAAGATGTTTAGGTTGATCGGTATAGTGAGCAGTGTGTGGTATAGCTCCCTGAGCGGGCTATTGGCCACAATGAGTGCTACGATAGTCGCAATAAAGAGTACGACGGAGGAGTCCACCTTACGGATGGTGAATCGCCTGATAGGTCTTAGGATGCCACTAGTTTGAGACATATGCTATGGTTACTTTGTTGTTACGTGGTCAAAGTTACGCCTTTTTTGCGCACTCATCAAGATTTAGGTGCTGCTTGCCTGCCCGCTTCTCCATTGGGATAGTCGATTCCTTTAGGTGTGAAAGGTGTCTTCTTTAGGTAGCAAAAGAGTTTCACCCCAATGAAACTCCAGTTTCTTCCCGATGAAACTCCAGTTTCACCCGTATGAAACTCCAGTTTCACCCGTATGAAACTCCAGTTTCACCCGTATGAAACTCTATGACTCTAGGGAGGAAGGCTGTTTGGAGTGGGGAAGGCGTGGGGCAATATGATAGAAATACAGATAATGAAGAAGGCGACCTAAGCATGCTTAGATCGCCTTCTTAGCTTTGTGGTGATTCTCTTATGGAGAGCTTATTTAGCACTTCCCAAGTGGTGATTTAGTACCCATTAACTAGGGGACTAGTAGCTAGATCATACCTGCTTCATCAGCTGCGCCAGCCTGTGCGGTGACGAGCTAGCTACCTTGACTTGCCACTGTAATAGTCGTGGATGAGGCGCTTTGCCTCGGCGAGGTCGACCTCTTCGTTGCCGGTGATGCCTACACTTTGGGGCGAGGGAATCTTGATCTCGGTGCCGAGGGGAATGTTGTCGGGGTCCTCGATCTGCTCCTTATTGGCTAGGTAGATGTAGATCCAATACTCACTACGACCTAGGTAGCGACGTGCATAGCGCGCCAGATAGTCGCCAGCACCGAGGGTTACGGTCGTGAGAATCTCCGGTTGAGCAGTCGTGTCGGCAGGTGGTGTGACGCTATCGATGGGTGCGACGGTGTCTATCGCCGGAGTCTCCTCGACGGGTGCTGTGATGCTGGACGGAGGTGTGGCGACTGGGCACTGCGTCCTCTCTTCTCTGCCGAAGACGAAGAACCACAGCAACAGTGCCATCATTAGGACAACGACTAGCGGAATGACTATCCAAAGCCACAGCCTGCGACTCGTTCGCTTCGAAGGGGTGGGGGTACTCTCTTGTGGCTCCTCTCTTCGATAAGGTGGTGGCGTGGCAGCAAGGACTTCAGACTTGTTGCCTTCGCTCGTTGGGGGAGGTGGCGGAGTAGTCTCCTCAACCTTTGGCTCGTTGAAGGGCGGTGGCGTCGCGGGAGTTTCGGCTTGAGGCTGAGGCGTCCAAGCGGGCGGAGTGCTCACGGGTCTGGGTGCGACTGCGCTCTCAGCGATACGACTGGAGGTGATGGACGGGTAAGCCTTCTCAAGGCTCTCGGACGGGTGCTCCTCGACATCGGGCCAGTGGACACCCTCCTTGAGTAGCGTGGGGGCAAACATCTCAAAGGGCTTGTTGACCTGTCGGAGCAATTCGTCGGAAGGTGTGAAGGCGTAGCTGGTCGCATCGTCCTCACCTGCACCACTTATGGGCTGTGGCGCGAATGTGCCTAGTGGAGTCCACTCGAGGGTGTGACCAAGTCGCTCGTGCATCTCAAAGAGCTTCGTGACACTGTCGTAGAAGCTTTGGATGGTCTGCGGTATCTGAGTTGCCCCTTTTGCTAGGAGTTCGCCAAGCTCCTCGGCAGAGAGCGGTTGCTCTTTGTTGGTGATACGTGGTGTGAGTCTCGGAGGCATCAAGTAGCGCTCGCCACTAGGCAGCAGAGCGATGAAGGCATTGTGGCTCTCTGCGGACCAGAGGCCGACGCTACGCATATAGCTGGTGCTCCCCTGAGTGAGCCGCCCGATGAGTAGCGAGGTGAGGTCGCTCCATAGTTGCTGGCAGGTGGTCTGTGCGAGCTGGCTCTGCTCGGCGACTTCTAGAAGCCACTGTTCGGTCGTAATCATAGGATGAGATGCTCTGGGGATGTGGTTGCGATGAGGTCGTACTCCTCTACGCCTGTGATTTCGGCTTGGTAGAAGGAGCCGACATGGAGCGGGCGGTCGCTACTGAGTATCACTTCGCCGTCTACCTCGGGAGAGTCGTACTGGGTGCGGCCGACGTAGTAGTCCTCTTCCTCACGGTCAACGACAACTTCGAGCGTGGTGCCAATCCTACGGCTATTGACGCTGGCAGAGATGGTTGCTTGGAGAGACATCAGAGCGTCGTACCGCTCCTGTTTGACCTCTGGTGGCACGTCGTCTTGGTAATGCTTGTAGGCGTAGGTGCCCTCCTCGTGTGAGTATTGGAAAGCTCCGAGCCGTTCGAAGCGCATCTGGCTGACGAAGTCAAGGAGATCGGCAAAGTCTTCGTCCGTCTCTCCTGGATGCCCGACCATCATGGTGGTGCGCAAGGCGATGCCAGGCACTTGCTCGCGGATGCGCTCTAGTAGGGCGACAGTCTCCTCACGAGTTATCTGCCGACGCATCAGCTGGAGCATGTGATTGCTGCTGTGTTGGAGTGCGAGGTCGAGGTACTTGCAGATGTTGTCATGCTTCGCCATCACATCAAGCAACGCAAGGGGAAAGTGGTTCGGATAGGCGTAGTGTAGTCTGAGCCAGTGAACGCCCTTTACCTGAGCCAGGCGGTCCAGTAGGGGGGCTATGGCTTGCTTTTGGTAAAGGTCTACACCATAATAAGTGCTATCCTGAGCGATGATCTGAAACTCCCGACAGCCGGTGGCGACGCGCTCTTCGACCTCTCGGACTATCTCCTCCATGGGATGGGAGTGATGAGGACCGGTGATGAGCGGGATAGCGCAGTAAGAGCAGGTGCGGTCGCACCCCTCGGAGATCTTGATGTAGCTGTAGTGTCGTGGCGTGACGCTAGGCGGAGTCGTTCGGTAGGATAGTGGCGTAGCGCTGTCTGCGCTGAGTGCCGGCCCTAGGTCGGTGATGAGTTGCTTCCAGTCATACTTGCCATAGATCTTGTCCACCTCAGGGAGCTCGGCGGTTAGCTCCTCACGAAAGCGTTCGCCCAGGCAGCCCATCACATAGACAGCCCGGATGCGTCCCTCTTTCTTCGCCGCAATGAGAGAGAGGATCAGGTTGATCGACTCCTCCTGAGCTGCCTGTATGAAGCCGCAGGTGTTGACGACGGCTATCTCGCCAGTCAGCTCCTCGGGATCGTGCCGTAGCGTGTAGCCGTACTGAGCTAGCCGATGCATGAGCGCATCGGAGTCGACGAGGTTCTTAGAGCAACCTAGACTGATGACATCGATTTGGTTGGCAATCATCGCAGAGCTGCTACTGGGCTAAAGCTCATCGCCGAAGATGGAGTCGACGAACTCACGCTTGCGAAAGACTTGCAGGTCATCAATCTTCTCGCCGAGTCCGATATACTTGACCGGTACCTTAAATTGGTCGGAGATACCGATGACGACACCGCCCTTTGCCGTGCCGTCAAGCTTCGTGATGGCAAGCGCAGAAACATCGGTGGCTGCGGTAAACTGCTTCGCCTGCTCGAAGGCATTCTGACCCGTAGAGCCGTCGAGGACGAGGAGTACTTCGTGTGGGGCGTCGGGGACCACCTTTGCCATGACACGCTTGATCTTAGAGAGCTCGTTCATCAGGCTCACCTGGTTGTGTAGACGACCAGCCGTATCGATGATGACCACGTCGGCATCTTGTGCCACAGCCGACTGTAGCGTGTCGAAGGCTACCGAAGCGGGATCCGAGCCCATCTGCTGCTTGATGACTGGCACGCCGACACGCTCTCCCCAGATCTCTAGCTGCTCGATGGCGGCCGCACGGAAGGTGTCTGCAGCGCCCAGTACGATGCGCTTGCCCTGCTGCTTGAACTGATAGGCGAGCTTGCCGATGGTGGTTGTCTTGCCCACGCCGTTGACACCAACGACCATGATGACGTAGGGATGCGCATCTGCGGGGAGTGTGAAGCTCTCCCCATCGGTCGTGCCATTCTCCGCAAGGAGCGCAGCGACTTCGTCACGCAGGATGCTTTTGAGCTCGCTTGTGCCGACATATTTGTCCCGAGCTACACGCTCTTCGATACGCTTGATGATCTTGAGCGTCGTGTCCACGCCCACATCACTCGTCACGAGGATGTCCTCTAGGTCGTCGAGGATCTCATCATCGACCTTGCTCTTGCCAGCTACGGCACGAGTCAGCTTGTCTACCATCGAGGTCTTGCTCTTTTCCAGACCTGTGTCGAGTGTCTCTTTTTTCTTCTTTGAGAATAGTCCGAATAGTCCCATAGTTGGTCTCTTTCTTCTAGGTTAAATGATTAGTCCATGCGAGACTTGTAGTCCAAATAGTCAAAGCTACGGAGCGTCTCCACCGAGCCGTCGAGATGACGCAGCGCAATGGCGGGATGCTGTACACCGTTGAACATGTTCGTCTTGACCGTCGTGTAGTGTAGCATATCCTTGAGGACGAGCGTCTCGCCAATCTCCAGCGGATGGTCAAAGGTCCAGTAGCCCATATAGTCGCCGCTCAGACAGCTATTGCCTCCTAGGCGGTAGCTGTGCGTGCCAGCCTCGGGCGTGTCGCACTGTGTCGCCCCCTCCACGACTGGATGGTAGGGCATCTCGAGACAGTCAGGCATGTGGCAGGCGAAGGAGACGTTCATAATAGCTGTCTTGATGCCATCGTTGGTAACAATGTCCACCACCTGAGCGTAGAGGTCGCCCGTCTGCCAAGCGAAAGCACTGCCTGGCTCCATAATAACTCGCAGATTCGGGTGACGCTCACGGAAAGCGCGTAGCAACGCCACCAGATGCTCCGTATCGTACTCACGATGCGTCATCAAGTGTCCACCACCGAGGTTGAGCCACTGCACCTTGTCTAGGATAAAGCCAAAGCGCTCCTCGAGACGCTCTAGCACTAACTCCAGCTGCTCGTCATCACCCTCGCAAAGAACATGCAGATGCACACCCTCTAGTCCTGTCAAAGCGCCCTCTTGCTCCATTTGTCTTAGCGTCTCGGCACTCACGCCGAAGCGTGTCCCTGGCAGGGCGGGGTTGTAGATTTCCGTCTTGACAGGCGAGTAGGCTAAGTTTAGTCGCAGACCGTAAGAGATCTGCTCGACAGCGTAAGGCGATGCGGGCCCGAAGCGCTGCCACTGGGTGGGCGAATTGAGCGTGATATGGCTACTGTAGCGTACGAAGTCCGTGATATTGTCCTCTCTGTAAGCTGGAGTGTAGGCATGCACGGGTGCTCCCATCTCCTCGTAGCCTAGGCGAGCCTCCCACGGCGAGCTAGCCGTGCTAGCGTGGATGTACTCCTTAAATATAGGGAAGGTCCGCCAGAGGGCGTACGCCTTGAAGGCTAAGATAATCTCCACGCCCGCCCGCTCTGCTACGGATCGTATCAGCTCGAGGTTACGTCTCAGGAGAGACTCCTCTAGGAGGTAGTAGGGTGTGGTCATCTTGTGGGGTTGCATACGGAGCATAGTACTTAATCTCCTGCAAAGGTACTAAATAGCAAGTGTAGCACCAAAAAAACACCCCGACCTCTCTCAGGGCTGACGCATTATATAGAATGAGCCCATCGACTTCTCTATTCTTCAATTGTCGTGACGTGTAGCTCCTGACAGAGTGATTATAAGGCGCAGCCCTGGCGGGGAAAACTCAACTTCACCTCGTTACAATAATTTAGATCCGACTACATATCGAAACGGCACCATGTCGGTGAAAAGTGATTTCCACGTGGATATTTCAAAATCTCCACGTGGAGAATGAAAAATTCCTCGGAGGAATGAAATGAAACTTCGGAGGAATGAAATGAAACTTCGGAAGAAATGAATCACGCCCACGTGGAAAAAGAAAAATATCCACGTGGAGATTTGAGATTCCCCACGTGGATATTCGAGAAAGGAGGGGATCGGACGAATTTCCCTGTAAAGATATGTAAATAGAGATTAGAGGTTAGAAGTTAGAGATTAGAGGTTAGAAGTTAGAGATTAGAGATCGGAGAGATTAGAGGGCAGGGTGGGACACATTATTATATATAGAGAGATCATCTATTCCTCGCTTGTCGCTCGTGTGTAGCTACTAAAAGAGTGATTATAACGCGTCAACCCTGCGACATCGCTCCTGATGACTATGACGATAGGGGGATTTTTTGTACCTTTGCGACTGATTCAAGAGGAGAGGTGCAATTCCTTACCGGTGGTATAGTCCACAACTCCCACAGCGGGACTGATATGGTGTAACTCCATAACCGACGGTGATAGTCCGGATGGTATTCGAATCAAGATGCCACTGACCCTGTCGGGGCTTTGGCTCTACAGGTCGACGCATCTACTTTTGTGTACCACAGATCCTCGTGCTTTTTTATATAATCTCAAAGTAACAAGGAAATGGGACAGACCAAAACAATTTCCCCAGCCGTAGAGGCTCGCATCCAAGCTGCCGTCCAAGCCCTCAGAGATGGGCGTGGCATCCTACTCGTAGATGATGAAAACCGTGAGAACGAGGGAGACATCATCTTCTCCACAGAGAGACTTACTCCACAAAACATCGCACTGATGATCCGTGAGTGCAGTGGCATCATCTGCTTTTGCCTCAAGCCGAAGAAGTGCCAGGAGCTCAACCTCCCTCAGATGGTACAGCACAACACTTGTGTCAACAACACCGCCTTCACGATCTCGATAGAGGCCAAGGAAGGGGTCACGACAGGTGTCTCAGCACATGACCGCTACGTGACCATCACGACGGCTGCACGAGCTGACGCCAAGCCTGAGGACTTAGTGCACCCAGGACACGTCTTCCCGCTACAAGCCAGAGAGGGTGGCGTGCTAGAGCGTCGAGGACACACGGAGGGTAGTATAGATATAGTCTCCATTGCGGGGCTAGGTGATACGGCCGTCCTCTGCGAGCTAACCAACGAGGATGGGACGATGGCACGTATGCCAGAGATCCAGAAGTTTGGTGCAGCACACAATATGCCTGTCCTCACGATTGAGGATATCGTCACCTATCGTCAGCAAAGCTAAAACGACAATCAGCAAGACCAATAAAGAAGGAGACCATCGCCCACGAGTGATAGTCTCCTTCTTTGCTCTGTAGTCTCGCTCCGTATCAGAGACTGTTGCATAAAGGCGAATCGCAGTGTTGCTTTCGGGATTCGGCTTCGGTCACATACGGAGGTGTGCTCCCTTCAGACCTCACCCTCAGCGCCTTGCGCTTCATCCTTTCTGCAAAGTCAGAACGATCTTGCAGGCAAGATTGTGAGACTGTTGACTTTTGCAACAGTCTCTATCAGTAGATGCGGTAAGCATTGCTAATGCCAGGCGCTTGCTTGAGTGCTGCGCAGAGTTGCTCCACCTGCTCAGCTGAGTGCACCTCTAGTCCCACCTTTCCTCCGAAGATGCCATCTTGCGTCTGGAGCTGTACGGAGGCGATGTTGATCAGGAAGTCTTCTGTGATCACCTGCACGATCCCATTGAGGATCCCCTTAGAGTCTATACCCTCGATCATGATTGAGCCCGTGAAGAGCCTATCCCCCTGATCGCCCCAGATGGTCGAGAGGAGCTTATTGCCAGTGCTACTCTTGAGGCGCATAGCCTCGGTGCAGGTACGCTGATGCACCACTACTTGGTCGTCTATGACGAAGGCAACAACCTCGTCTCCTGGTAACGGACTACAGTCGTAAGCCATGACGTAGTTGCTCTTGATCGCATCGCTCTGGAGGAGGTAGGGCTTCTTGTAGTCTATCTCACTGATCTGGGAGATAGACTCTGTAGGCTTGGGCATAGCGTCTTGCTTGCCTATGAGAGCCTCCTTGACCGACTTGAAGAAGCGATTGCTCTTGCTCGACTTGATACGCTTGTAGAGAGACTCCACTAGATTGACCGTGCCAGAGCCGACAGCGTAGAAAAGGTCCTCACGCTTGTGAAAGCCAAAGAGCGCTGCCACGAGATCCATGTGTCCCGCATCGACAGAGAGATCGTGCTGCTCGAAGTATTTGATCACACTCTCCTCACCTTGGCTGATGAGCTTGCGACGCTCTATACGGAGGAACTCATTGATCTTGCTCTTGGCCTTGGCCGTCTTGACATACTTGAGCCATAGAGCTGAGGGCTTTTGGTTGTTACTAGAGATGATCTCCACCTGATCTCCACTCTGTAGCGTGTGGCTGAGAGGCACTAGTTTATGATTGACCTTGGCACCGATACAAGTCTGTCCGAGTGTCGAGTGCAGTGCATAGGCAAAGTCCAGCGGCGTACTCTCGTGAGGGAGCGTGATCGGGTCTCCCTTGGGCGTAAAGACCATGATATCATCTCCGTAGAGGTTGAGCTTGATCGTATCGAGGAAGTCCATGGCACTCGAGTCGGGGTTCTCCAGTAGCTCGCTGATTTGGTCCAGGAACTTGGTAATTTCCTGATCCTCCTCCACACCGTCCGACTTGTACTTCCAGTGAGCAGCTAGTCCACGCTCGTCTATCTCGTCCATCTTGCGGCTGCGCACCTGCACCTCGATCCACTTACCTGTGGGGCCCATGACTGTAAAGTGTAGTGCTCGGTAGCCATTGCTCTTAGGCTGTGCAACCCAGTCACGAGTCCGCTCATTGTTGACACGATAGAGACTCGTGATGTCGGTGTAGATGCCCCAACAGGTCTCCTTGACATTGAGTCCAGGCGTCTCCTCAAAGATGATGCGTACCGCATAGAGGTCGTATATCTCCTGAAAGGGGATCTGCTTCTTCTGCATCTTCTTCCAGATCGAGTAGCAAGACTTGACACGCGTCTTCATCTCATAGTCCAGGCCACGAGCCTTGAGAAGAGGGTGAATAGGTGTGCTAAACTGCTTGAAGAGCTCCGCACGAGACTGCTCCGTGTCGATAATCTGATGGCAAATGTCTTCGTAAGCTTTCGGGTGCTCGTGCTTGAAGACCAACTCTTCTAACTCCGTTTTAATAGCGAAAAGTCCTAGACGGTGAGCCAGCGGGGCATAGATGTAGAGGGTCTCGCCCGTTATCTTGAGCTTCTTATGCTCAGGCATCGAGCTCAGCGTACGCATATTGTGCAGACGGTCGGCAATCTTAATAAGGATCACACGAATGTCCGCATTCATCGTTAGGATCAGCTTGCGAAAGTTCTCCGCTTGGAGGCTCTCTATGTTTCGCTCGGCTAGTATCTCGCTACTTATTTTGGTCAGTCCCACCACAATCTGAGCCACCTTGGGCCCGAAGAGTTGCTCTATATCCTCCTCTGTGTACTCCGTGTCCTCGATCACATCGTGGAGTAGCGTAGAGACAATTGAAGTAGATCCGAGTCCGATCTCACGGCACACGATACGAGCTACTGCGAGCGGGTGCATGATGTAAGGCTCTCCGCTCTTGCGCCTGACCCCTTCGTGAGCCATCCGTGCGAAGGTAAAGGCACGCTGTATCACCTCCACCTTTTTACGGTGATTCGAGTGCTCATAGTCATAGATCAACGCATCGTACTCACGCTGTATCATCTCCTCGTCGGAAAGTGTCGAGTTACTATAATCTACGGGGTAAATGTCTTCCATAGTAAGGGGAACAAAAAGGGTTAGACAGTAGCTCTATTGTTATATCTAGCCAGCTATAGGCATCTTCATAAAGAGACAAGAGGGTAGATGCTCCTCGAGCCATCCCTGGAGATAGGTGATGGTCTCACGCTCTATTGTGGCATCCTGCTCGGGGTACACATTATATATGAGGTAGCGCACCTCAATGCCTCGATGCCTGCATGCATCGATACTGAGTAGGGTGTGGTTGATACTACCCAGCTTGCCATTGGTGACCAGTGCTACCTGTGGATCCTCTTGCTGTGCTATGTAGTCTATCGTGAGGAGATGCTCAGTAAGTGGCACCATCAGTCCACCAGCACACTCTACGAGTAGCGGCTTAGCACCCAGCTCTTGCAGATGACGGGTAGCTTCGTTGAGTCGCTTGGGATCGATCTCACCACCATCCATACGTGCTGCAAGGTGTGGTGAGCAAGGGTAGCTGTAAAGGTAGGGACAAGTGAGCCCCTGGCGATCCCACTCTGAGAGCGGCTCTCCAAGCAGACGACGATGGGTCTCTATATCTTCACTGACCTTGTGACATCCCGTCTGGACCAACTTCATCGAGGTACATGCTGTATAGCCAGCTTCTCTGAACGTACGTATGAGGAAAGCAGTACCATAGGTCTTGCCTATGTCGGTGTCGATGCCACATACGTAGAGCCGATCAGGTGGGGATAGTAATTGTCGAGTGTTACTCTTCATAGCATTATCTACTAAATGGAGGAGGATAATCCCCTCCATCTACAAAGGTACAGAATAGCTATCAATCGGCGAACGTAGTAATTTTCCACATAAGGATTTCGAAATAGTTCGCTGGAAAAGGATGCCTTTCCCACGAAGGCAAGAAAAAATTCTTCGGAGGAATGAAATGAAACTTCGGAGGAATGAAATGATAAGTCCGAAGAATTTTTCCGTTCCTCGCTGGGGAATAAAAAATCTTCAAGGAGGAATTGGAGGATTTCCTCGCTGAAGAATTAGCTGATGGAATGTACGGAGCAAAATGTGCGCATGACAGAGTTGTATATGTCATGAGATTAGATTAACTTTGCCAATGCAGAGGATTCTTATAGATTACTAGAAGCATCTAATGCAACACTGTCATACAAATGCACACTAACAATTAAAACACAATATTATGGGATTACTTTGGAGTTTACTAATCGGTCTAGCTGCGGGAGCTATCGCAGGTTGGATCATGCGTGGACAGTCTCTCGGGTTCTTATGGAACATCATCATCGGTATGCTCGGTGGTGTCGTCGGAGGCTGGGTATACACGCTCTTTGGAGCAACTGAAGGGACCTCCTGGTGGGCACAACTCGTGTGTGCTGTCGTAGGAGCCTGTGTCATCCTATTTGTCGTAGGGCTATTCAATAAGAAGAAAAAGTAGCCCTTGCTCATACACACAATCAACTCAATCAAGAAGATATGAAGAAGTACGTTTGCGATGTATGTGGCCATGTATATGACCCTGCAGAGGGCGATCCCGATAGCGGTATAGCTCCAGGCACACCTTTTGAAGCTTTGCCCGATGACTGGGAGTGCCCTATGTGTGGCGTATCAAAGGATCAGTTCTCTCCAATGGAGGATTAAGAGCCTTGTGCCACGTCATCACTAGATGACACAACTCAAAAAAAAGCGTGTCCTATGAACAGACTAGTTCATAGGACACGCTTTTTTGTTGATTACTCATCAGGGCTGACGCATTATAAATGACAAGCTGATTGTGATCTTAAGAGGGAGAATGAAGGGACTAAAAAATGAACTCAATATAGTCGCAAAAACTCTTCATTTTTCTCTTCAAAAAGCTTGTCCATGTCGTAGATTTTTCGTACCTTTATAGCTGATAATCAATGTTGTAAGTAATTTCTATGAGCATATTCAATCAGCTTCTAATGGTCGAAGATCCACGCATAAATCGA
>UWSO01000043.1 GCA_900538385.1 uncultured Porphyromonas sp. | reverse complement strand
CTCGTGTTAAGCGCATGGGAACAGATTGGAGTGATAACGATCAGACTTGCTGTTGGCTCTACCACCGGCCCACCTGCGGAAAGATTATATCCTGTACTTCCCGTCGGTGTACAGATGATCACACCGTCTGCCTGATATGTATTCAACAATGTTCCATTCACATATACATTAAACTTTGAATACGACTTGTCGGGATGTTGGGAGGGAAGAAGCCAAAAGCTGACATAGTAATCCCCTCCTTCTGGGACTTTAACGCTAAAGTCAGCGTATGAAGCTCTTTCATCCACTCTAATTGAGAACTCCTTAGAGGTTATTGTTCCCATTGTGTTTCTATCACTTTCTTGGATAGATGTTTTTTGGGCATAAGCTTCCAAGCCATATAGACTTAGAAGAATGCATATGATGGTAGTAATTATTCGTTTCATGATTTACATTGTTTTGTTGTTAGACTATACGAGATCTACCTTAAAGGGGTTGCCAATAAGGCTTTATGGGCATCAACAAGCCCATATCCATAGTAGCTATTCCAAGTTCCATTAGTCCTGTTGACATTGACATTATAACTTGTTGACCCTACTTTTTTAGTGCTTTTTTCGATGATATTTCGAACCTGTTGACCAGTTAATTGTGGATTCCGCTCAAGAATTAGAGCTGCGAGTCCTGCAACGTGAGGAGTCGCCATAGAGGTGCCTTTCTTTTTGTCTATACCACCATTTGGCACTGTAGAGTAAATATCGGATCCTGGTGCTACCACATCTAAAGCTGGACCTGTAGAGGAAAAATAAGAGCGTTCTCCATTTTTGCTTATTGATCCAACAGTCAGAACTTCAGCTCTATAATCTCCAGGGTAAGATATAGAACTCCCATTTGGAGTTGATGCTGAGCCTCTATTCCCTGCTGATTTTAAGAAGATACAACCTTTGCGATTACGACCAAGAAACAGGGCGTTGTCAATAGCATCCTCAATCATTTCTGATGGATTACACCACCAAGAGCAAGAAATAATATCAGCACCATTATTCCAAGCCCAATTGATCCCATTTGCAAGGTTGCTAACAGAGGCGGAGATCAAACGGTTACTCACAGAAATCAATTTAGCCTCGGGAGCAACACCTGCTACGAAAAGGCCATTATTTCTCACAGCGGCAGCAATCCCCGCACAATGAGTTCCATGATCTCCATAAACTCGTGACGGCGATGAACTCGTTTCTGTATCATAGCTAAGGATATAGCAGTTTTCTGCCAGATCTGGATCAGGGCTGACGCATTATAAATGAAAAGCTGATTTTGGTGTTGAGGGGGAGAATGAAGGGTCTAAAAAGGGGACTCAATATAGTCGCAAAAACTCTTCATTTTTCTCTTCAAAAAGCTTGTCTATGTCGCAGGTTTTTCGTACCTTTATAGCTGACAATCAATGCAATAAGAAATATTCTATGAGCATATTCAATCAGCTTCTAATGGTCGAAGATCCACGCATAAATCGATGCAAAAAGTTCCCCCTAGGATACATCCTTACGACGGTGTTCACAGCAACTATCTCTGGTTGCTCCTCTTGGTACGAAATAGAAGACTACGCAGAGGAGTACAAAGATGATTTAGTGGCTCTATATGAGCGTATATCAGGAGAATCAAGCCCTTGGGGAGTCCCCTCTCACGACACGCTCAATCGTGCCATCAGTCTTCTTGATCCCAAACAGATAGAGCTAGTCTACAAAGCCTTTCTAGAGGAAAGCTTTGAGATAACAACTGGCAAGCACATCTGTCTAGATGGTAAGACGATGCGAGGCGTTAAGAAGCTAGACTTTGATGCCGACAGCCATTGCGTCACAGCCTTTGATCCCAAGCAGCAAGCCTCATTGGCTCAGGCATATATCTCTACTAAGTCTAACGAAATCAATGCCATCAAAGAGATTCTTAAGGCTCTAGATCTACGAGAGACCGTCATCACCATTGACGCTATCGGCACTCAGACTGAGATCGCAAAGGCAGTGGTTGAAAAAGAGGGCGACTACATACTTCAAGTTAAAGACAATCAGAAACTAACGAAAGAAGAGGTGCAAAGCTTCTTTTGTCCCCTCTACGATGCTCACATAGAGCATCAAGAGCAAAAAGACTTTGGCCATGGGCGAATAGAAACACGTACGATGAGTAGCATCGTAGACCCTTTATCTCTAGATCCAGACTCGACTTTAGACAAATGGGAAGGACTCAAAAGTATCCATATGATGACGAGAGTACGGACAGACAAGAAGACCGATAAGTCCACCAGCGAGACCACCTTCTATATCTCTAGCCTGACAGACGGAGCGGAGGTCTTCAAGTTGATACGTGAGCATTGGGCTGTGGAAAACAAGCTTCACTATATGCTGGATATGCTTTTTAGAGAGGACTACTCTACCAAAAGAGCTGGCAACGCTGCTCAGAATATGAACATTATAAACAAGATAAACCTGACTATCATTCAACGTCTTAAAGACAAGCTCAAAGGTACATCAACGCTTCGCCTAAGGAAAAAGCTCGCACGTATGACTCCAGAGGAAATCTTCGAAATGGAATTATAATGCGTCAGCCCTGGATCAAATTATGTGACAGACTCAAATCTGTGATTTTTTTTTGTACCTTTGTAGTAGGGGTCTTTTTAGGCTCCAGTACTCATACGTAACTCTTTGCTCTATGGAGGATCTCTGCAAGATGGCAAAACCTATATGTAATAATCTTAATAGATAACCAAAATGAAAAATCCAATGGACAAGAATGGCTTGAAAGCCGAAGAACCCAGTCGCAATGATCGTAAAGGCAAGGAGAGTGGCATCACGACAGCTGCTGGTACCCCAGTCTACTCCAATGAGGACTCTATGACCTCAGGAGTTCGAGGTCCTGTAGCTCTACAGGATGTATGGCTCATAGAGAAGCTGGCACACTTCGACAGAGAGGTAATCCCTGAGAGACGTATGCATGCCAAGGGCTCAGGAGCTTGGGGCAAGTTCACCGTAACGCACGATATATCTCAGTATACCAAGGCTAAGCTCTTTAGCCAAGTAGGCAATGAGTGTGAACTCTTTATGCGCTTCTCTACCGTAGCAGGAGAGCGTGGCGCTGCCGATGCTGAGCGAGATATACGAGGCTTCGCAATGAAGTTTTACACCGAGGAGGGCAACTGGGATTTGGTAGGCAATAACACGCCTGTCTTCTTCTTTCGTGACCCTAAGAAGTTTATCGATCTCAACCACGCTGTCAAGCGTGATCCTCACAACAATATGCGAAGTCCTAATACCAATTGGGACTTCTGGACCTCTCTACCCGAGGCTCTGCTACAAGTGACCATCACGATGAGCGACCGAGGTATACCCTCCTCATATAGATATATGCATGGCTTCAGCAGTCACGCATACAGCTTTATCAATGAGACCAATGAGCGGATATGGGTCAAGTTTTACCTGCGCAGTCAGCAAGGTATTCAGAACTTAACAGACCAAGAGGCTGAGATGGTCGTCGGAAAGGATAGAGAGAGCCATCAGAGAGATCTATACAATGCCATAGAGCAGGGGCAGTATCCTAAGTGGGAGATGTATGTACAGCTTATGACCGAGGAGCAAGCAGCTCAGATGAAGAATAATCCTTTTGACCTAACAAAGATGTGGCCTAAGGAGGAGTACCCGCTGATGCCTGTAGGGATGCTTGAGCTGAATAGAAATCCCGAAAACTACTTCCAAGATGTAGAGCAGGCCGCCTTCAATCCTGCAAACGTTGTCCCAGGTATCAGCTATTCACCTGATAAGATGCTACAGAGTCGCCTCTTCTCATACGGAGATGCTCAGCGGTATCGTCTTGGGGTCAATCATCACCAGATACCTGTCAATGCGCCACGTGGGGTGAAGAACCCACACTCCTTCCATCGAGATGGACAGATGCGTGTAGATGGTAATATGGGATCGCAAAACCACTACACCCCCAATAGCTATGGCAACTGGACCGATCATCCTGAGCATATAGAGCCTCAGCAGGATGGAGGAGCTATCGACACTTACGATTATCGTGCCGACGATTACGATTATTTTACGCAGCCTGGGCAACTCTTTCGCAATATGACCTCGGAGCAGCAGTTGGTCTTAGCGGAAAATACGGCACGCAATATGGACGACTCAACCCTTCAGATCAAGCATCGTCACATACGCCATTGCTACCAAGCTGATCCGAAGTATGGTGAGATGGTTGCTACAGCTTTGGGGATCAAAATTGATGATGTCGACCTGAGTTACAATGGAGCAAAGAGTCGTGAGGATTGGATGAAGGAGATGGCAAAGGACGCTGATAAAGATGTCCCCACAGATCCTGCCGAGCCAGAGAGTGCAAAGGATCTCCCTTGTGAGGGACGTGATACCAACGTTGCGGATCCATCTACACTAACAGATTGGCAAACAGATCCATACTTGCTGTAATCCTTATACCTACAAGATGATCCTGTTGCAAGAAGCAACAGGATCACAATCTTGCGAGCATACGAGCAAGATTGCCCTCATAAGACCAGCCTCTTTGCTGAACGGAGACTGTTGCATAATGGCGAATCACGGCGTTGCTAGCGGGATTCGGCTTCGGTCACGTACGCCAGTACGCTCCCTTCAGCACTTACCCTCAGCGCCTTGTGCTTCATCCATTCTGCAAAGTCAATGTAATCTTGCACGCAAGATTGTGATCCTGTTGCTTTTTGCAACAGTCTCGAACGGGGGATGAGGCGCACTGCACTCCGACTAAACGATTTGGGGGGTGTGTCACGTATTCCGAATACGTGACACACCCCCTTGTTAGAGAGGATCCGAGTGATACCGCTTACATAGAGACTGTTGCATAATGGCGAATTGCTACGTCGCTCTTGCTCCGCAGAGGTTTGCTCGCTCGGTATAGCTCCAAGGTGCGCTTGGACTCTACCCTCACTTATTGCAAACCGTCGGGATTCGGCTTCGGTCACATACGGAGGTATGCTCCCTTCAGCCCTCACCCTCAGCGCCTTGCGCTTCATCCTTTCTGCAAAGTCAGGACAATCTTACAAGCAAGCTTATGCGACTGTTGACTTCTGCAACAGTCGCATAAGACAAGTCCCCGACAGAGCTGGCTCTGCCGAGGACTTGTCCGATAGTTTGTTGGGGCTGTCTAGTAGCCCCTATGTGTCGAGTCTGCTGCTGAGGCAGCGGGGACTCTGACGGGGTGTCTCTATGCAGCGAGGAATAGACCTCTGACGACACCGAAGGTTAGGATCGATACGAGTAGCGCTAGGATGGCGTACAGCTCAGGGAAGACGGCCATGACCATCGTTGCTCCGAAGAGGTTGTTGCCAGCACCGATACCCTTGATACCATTGGCGCAGACCTGCGACTGTCGAATAGCTGAGTAGAGACCTACTACACCTAGGCTGAGCCCAGCGGCGAAGATAGCCCACGCAGCACCAGCACCGAGTGCGCTCTCGTGGATGAGATCCTTGATGAGGGTGTTGGCCATAAAGAAGCCGACGAAGCCGTACAGACCCTGCGAAGAGGGTAGAGCGGCGAGTCCGATGTACTGACCGAGGGCGTCGGGGTTCTTTTTCATAGATCCGATGGTCGCATTACCTGCGATGGTAACTCCGATAGAGGAGCCGATACCTGTGAGGATGACCATGAGGGCTACGCCTCCGTATGCAATTAGTTCGTTCATGTTATGTATATCTGTTATTGATTTGATTATTGCTTGTTTAGTTGACCTTAAAGGGGGTGTAGGGCTTACCGCCACCCTCGAACTCGCTGTTCTTGTAGTACTCCACAAAGGTGAGACGCAGCGGGTGTACGAGCGAGCTGATGATAGCTAGTCCGAAGTTGAGTCCGTGTCCGAAGAGTAGGATGAAGACCATCACGAGCCAATTGAGCCCGACGGGCAGGCCCTCAGACATCGAGACCGCTAGGTTGTTGAAGACACCACCCAGCACGCCACTCGTCAGTCCGATCGCAAAGAGACGGATGTAGGAGAGCGTGTCTCCGAGTAGTCCCGAGGCGGTGTTGTAGGTTGCCCAGAGTGAGGAGCCGATGTTGAGGAAGATGTTTTTGCCAGGGCTGTTGTAGAAGACCACAACGAGTCCAGCAGCTATCGCCAGTCCGTAGAATATGTAGGTGACGTAGCTCGGTATCCCTGTCGCAGCCATCGGCAGTGCCACGGCCATGATGAGGGCAAAGATGACGATGACCCAGGCGTACGAAGAGAGGGCGTACTTGATGCCTCGCTGCTTCTGTACCTTGACGGCTGCCACGGTCTTGGCAAAGAGGATCTGAATGATACCCAGCACGACCGAGAGGAGCATGAGGTTGTCCTGATTGAGGAAGTAGTCATCTCGCACGCTACCTAGTACGGAGCCATCGTTGGCCCACGGCATGACCATACCGAAGACGGTGCCTAGTAGCGAACCGACCACGACGGTGGTGCCTCCGAGCCACTGCGCTAGAGAGCAAATGTCTTTCGTTGATTGCCCCTTGACCTTGCGCTTAAAGATGGTCGCCAAAAGGAAGATGACGAGTCCATAGCCTGCATCTCCAAAGCATAAGCTGAAGAAGAGCATGAAGAAGGGTGCAAAGAGTGGCGTCGAGTCGAGCTCCGAGTAGTTCGGCAGTGAGTACATCCGCGTGATCGGCTCGAAGAGTCGGCTGAAGCGGTTGTTCTGGAGCTTGATGGGGATCTTGTCCTCATCGAGTATCTCCTGCTCAGCATAGTAGCAGGGGAGCTGATCTAGCTCTTGTCGCACCTCGGGAACGATCTTGCTCGGTATCCACCCCTCGAGGAGTATCACTTTGTCATCCGCCTCTCCAGTAGCCTGTAGGAAGGCGTTGCTCATCTGATACTTGTCTTGTAGGAGGAGGTCGTAGCCCTGCAAGTCTTCGAGGTGCTGATCGATAAACTCCTGTATCTCGGAGTCAATCTGCTCGGCACGCTGCTCGAAAGAGGCTAGTCGCTCGGCCAGTTCGCTGGCAGTGTGGGTCGGAGCTTTGATCTGCTCCGCCTCGATGCGCTCTGTACTCTTGTCGCCCACGGTGATGAAGTAGTGATGCGAGCGTCGGGTGTCGATGATGATGGCGTTGTGCTCCTCCTCCCAGTGCTCTTGATACTGAGCTGTGGGGATGATGTAAAAGCGAATCGGGTAACCCTCTTGCTGGAGCCGCTCTAGCTGCTGGACGTCATACTCGCCCCACGGCTCCCAGTAGTCATTCTCCCGCTGCTGGCTCTCGATCTGAGAGGCTATCTGGCGGCGATCCTCTAGGAGGGTCTCGATCTGCTGTAGCAGTGCCTCGCCCTCCTCTGCGCTAGCGGGCTTGCGGGGAGCGCCGATGGGCTGTTCCTCAGAGCGCTTGCGAGAGAGTGTGCGGATGAGGTCTGACAGATGACGACGTGCCACAACGATCTCTTTGATCTGTTCGCTCTCACTTGTCGGCTTGTTCTCCTTAATATGCACGACCCCTAGGTCGCGTAGCTTGAGGAGGAAGCTGTCGTAGTCTTGGTGATAGACTAGGAAGAGGTACTTATCTATTTTCTCTATCATTGTGCTAGTCGCTCTTTTTGTTTGGCAGCACGAATCTCTAAATTGGTGCGCATGATCTTTTGCGAAGCTTTGGAGAGGCTCTCCTCATCCTCTAGATAACGCTTGATCTTGAGGATAGCGTCTTTGTAGCCAGGTATCTGAACCTTCTCAAAGAGGTTGACCTTTTGCGTAGTCTTACGACGAGCATACTCGAGATACTCTAGCTTAAGATTGAGAAACTCCGCCTCGATGCCTAGCGTGGCAAGTGCCTTGAGAAGTTCGACCCCCTGAGCAAACCACGAGGGATGGCTAAAGAGGCTAAAAGGCTTCACTTCGTAGTCTATATTGTCTAGCACAGGGACGACCACACCGGCTATCTTCTTTGTCGATAGCTTCACGTCGGAGACGCTGACCAGCGTAGGGTCAAACTCGTCCCACAGAGCCACCATGTCCTGGTAGCCCTGTATGCCCTGCTCTAGCTGCTCATTGAGAGCATCTATCTCACGGCGAGCTTTCTTGACCTCTAGACGGAGGGCGCTCTCCTTGCTCTTGATCGTGGGCAGGGTGCGCTCTCGCATCTTAAGCTGTTTCTGCTGCTGCTGTAGCGAGGTCTTGTTGTACTGAAACTTGATCGCCATCTCTCTCCCTAAGCTTTGTCGACCTTACTATCTGTAGGCCAATACTTATCCACAAGACTCTGACGTATGCTCACCTCGGCGGGTGTGAAGTACTTGGCAAAGAGACTCCACGCATGGTCGAGCATCTCGGTCGTGTTGAGGTTGACGTCGATAGCTAGGAGGTCGTTGGCATAGTCCTTAGCGAAGTCTAGCGTACGCTGGTCGTAGTCTGTCAGGTCAAAGCCGTTCTCCAGCTTGGTCTGAGCATTGGCCGCATCGGCATAGAGACGTACGCCTGCATTCATTACCTGTGGGTGGTCTTCGCGTGTCTTCTTTCCGATGACTAGCTGCTTCAGACGTGAGAGCGAGCGGAAGGGGTCTACGATCACCTTACCGATCGAGGAGTCACGACGTAGATAGAGCTGACCCTCGGTGATGTAACCCGTATTATCTGGCACAGCGTGCGTGATGTCGCCTCCCGAGAGGGTCGTCACAGCGATGATCGTGATGGAGCCGCCGTCGGGGAACTGTACCGCCTTCTCATAGATCTTTGCCAAGTCGGAGTAGAGTGAGCCTGGCATTGAGTCCTTAGAGGGGATCTGGTCCATACGGTTCGAAACGATCGAGAGTGCATCAGCGTAGTTGGTCATGTCGGTCAGGAGGACCAGTACCTTCTCATGCTTCTGCACAGCAAAATACTCAGCAGCCGACAGAGCCATATCGGGGATCAGTAGACGCTCCACAGAGGGGTCTTCGGTCGTATTGATAAAGCTCACGATACGATCCAAAGCGCCTGCATTGCTAAAGGTCTTCTTATAGTAAAGGTAGTCATCGTTCGTCAGACCCATACCACCGAGGATGATCTTGTCGCTCTCGGCACGGAGTGCTACGAGTGCCATCACCTCGTTAAAGGGTTGGTCAGGGTCCGCAAAGAATGGGATCTTCTGTCCCGTCACGAGCGTGTTGTTGAGGTCGATACCTGCGATACCAGTAGCAATCAGCTCAGAGGGCTGGTCACGACGTACAGGGTTAACCGAAGGACCACCGATCTCTACATCCTCGCCCTCTAGCTGTGGACCGCCATCGATGGGCTCACCGTAAGCGTTGAAAAAGCGCCCAGCCAATTGGTCGCTCACTTTGAGTGCCGGAGCTTCACCGAGGAAGATAACCTCAGCATTGGTTGGGATGCCCTCAGTACCAGCGAAGACCTGTAGAGTCACCTCGTCATGATTGATTCTAACCACCTGAGCGAGCTTGCCATTGATTGTTGCTAGCTCATCGTTACCTACCCCCGTAGCGTGAAGCATACAGGTAGCCTTGGTAATGTTGGTGATGCGTGTATATATCTTTTGAAAAGCTTGTGTAGCCATTGTGAGACGTTAGATACTAGAGGTTAGATATTAGAGGTGGTGGCGTGCGTAGACTGCTGCTCGATCAGTTGCTCGTACTGCTGCTGGTACTTCTTGAAGTCTTCACTCTGAAACTCCGAGTAGTTCATCTGCTTGAGGTAGTTGATGAGCGTCTTGAAGAAAGTACTCACCTCGTTGAAGTCCTCAAAGTTCAAGTCCGTGTGACAGATCTTGATCACTCTGTCGAGCATATACTTCTGGCGCTCTAGAGGCGTGTTGCAGTCAATATCGTCAAAGGCATCCTGCTGTAGGATCACAAAGTCTATCAGCTCAGACTTCCAGAAGGTCACGTGGTACTCTACGGGTACGCCATCATCACCGAGAATGTTGATCTGCTCTGCGATCTCCTTGCCACGCTGCATACGTGTCTTGATCTCGTTTACCTTGTCTAGCCAATCAGAGCCTAGGTCTGCTGTGATGTATTCCTTAAGCTCCGGGTACTCTATATATTTAGAGTAACTGTCGATCGGGTTGACAGCAGGGTAACGCTTACTATCAGCACGCTCTTGCTCTAGAGCGTAGAAGCATCGAGCCACCTTCTTCGTATTCTCCGTGACAGGCTCCTTAAGGTTACCACCTGCTGGAGAGACCGTACCGATAAAGGTCACAGAGCCCGTCTCGCCGTTGTTGAGATAGACGAAGCCCGCACGAGCGTAGAAGTTTGCCACGATAGCTGACAAGTCCATCGGGAATGCGTCTGGTCCAGGCAGCTCCTCTAGACGGTTAGACATCTCACGCAGAGCCTGCGCCCAGCGAGAGGTCGAGTCAGCCATTAGGAGTACTTTGAGACCCATCGAGCGGTAGTACTCAGCGATGGTCATAGCGGTGTAGACCGAAGCCTCACGAGCAGCCACTGGCATGTTACTGGTGTTAGCGATGATGATCGTACGCTCCATCAGCTTGCGACCCGTGTGTGGGTCTTCGAGCTCAGGGAACTCGGCAAAGATCTCCACCACCTCGTTAGCACGCTCACCGCAGGCAGCCATAATGACGATATCAGCCTCCGCCTGCTTAGAGATAGCGTGCTGGAGGACCGTCTTTCCCGTACCAAAAGGTCCAGGAATAAAGCCCGTACCGCCCTCTACGATTGGGTTCAGCGTGTCAATGGTTCGTACACCCGTCTCTAGAAGCTTGAAGGGACGAGGCTTCTCGCTGTAGACCTGGATAGGCACCTTGACCGGCCAACGCTGGATCATCGTGATGTCATGCTTCTTGCCCTCGGCATCGACGATGACAGCAATCGTCTCTTCGATAGTATATTGACCTGCAGGCTTGACACTCTCGACCGTGTAGCTCCCCTCCATGACGAAGGGTACCATGATGCGGTGTGGCTGGTGATTTTCATCCACTTGCCCCAGCCACGAGCCAGCCTGTACCGTGTCGCCCGCCTTAGCAATAGGCTTAAAGTCCCACTTCCTAGTCGTGTCTAGTGGGTGGGTGTAGTCTCCTCGCTTGAGGAAGACACCATCCATCTTGTCTAGGTCGTGCTGCAGACCATCATAGTTCTTGGAGAGCATACCCGGTCCCAGTGTCACCTCGAGCATGTGCCCAGTGAAAGAGACCTTGTCGCCCACCTTCATACCACGAGTACTCTCGAAGACCTGTACATATACGCTTGCACCGATCACCTTGATCACCTCGCTCATCAGCTCCACCCCGCGTACGGTGATGTAGCATATTTCATTTTGCGATACGGGACCATCGACCTCTACCGTGACGAGGTTAGAGACGATTCCTTTTACCACACCGTTTGTCATTGTATCTATTATTTCTTTTGTTTGCGTTTGAACTCCTCTAGCGAGGTGGTGCTCTCATGCTTGAGCTGAGAGACTATCTGACGGAAGACCTGCTCGCCCGTCTCTTCGTTGAGTGATACCCAGCGCTCTAGGATCTCCAGCTCTAGGTAGTAGGCTAGGAGATACTCTATGTCAAAGGGCTTGAAGAAGGTCTGCTCCTCGAGCCAATCCCAGCGAAGCCGGTCTATCAGCTGCTCGCGGCGAGCAATGTCCTCCTCGCGACTGATATTGACCAACTGCTGTATCTGAGGAAAGAGCTCCTCCGTAATGCTAAAGTCCGCAGCCTGCGAAGTGCGCAGATGATGCTGCAGCGTGCCTCCTCCGATGATATACTCCTTAGGGTCAAAGCCCAGCTGCCGACTAGTGTAGGCGGCTAAGATATTCTTGATGTTAAGGTTGAACTCCGCCCACTCAGCTACGAATCTATTCTTCTGATGCCTCAGATAGTCGTAGTACATTGCCATGAGCTTATCCTGCTCTAGGCGTAGCTGCCAGATTGTGTAGGGCTCCTCCGCTTGCTGTAGCTCTTCACGCATCTCAGCTCGCTCCTCCTCTCGCTCCTCCTCCAGCTCGGGGTCGGGGAGGCGCATCTCGATGTACTCCTTGATGAAATCAGGGAGGTGCTTCGTGCGGGGGCGCTTCGTGCGCTGCTGTACAGCTATGATATAGTCAGCGAGCTCCTGAGCATCGATCGTCTCTAGTGGCTCCTTAGGCTCCAGCTCGATCTCTGAGGGGTCATCCTCCCAGTGGATAGAGTCGTCCGAGAGCCACGCATCGATCGTCTCCAAGATCTGCGGTATCTCCTGCTCCATGAGGAGTAGGTCCAGGAGGCGTCTGTCACGCTTGGTGAGCTCCTGTCGTAGCTCCGCCTGCAGTGCATCCGTCTGTATCGGTAACTTGCGGTCGTCTACTCCAATGTTTGGCAGACCTGCGATGGTCGCGTAGTACTTTGCCATAATGTTGTCGTTATAGCACAGTAAGTGGTGTGCAGAGAGGCTCTGTAGGCACCCTTAACTATACTTTATATATAGCTTGCTTAGAAAAGCTCCTCCACAAGACGAGGACGTAGGAAGCTCTTGAAGAAGTTGACAAACTCCTCCTCACCGAAGTTGACCTTGTAAGAGCCATCAGCAGGTGCTACAGAGAAGCCAGCTCCCTGAGCCGCACCCGTACGGATTGTCACCTGACCGCTATCGAGTAGCGCCTTAGCGTTGCCGAGCATATACTTCTCCAGTGCCTCAGCATTAGCCGTCTCGATCACCATCGGCTCACCGACGGTCCACTGCTGTACGATAGCGAGCATCAACTTCTGCATAAAGTCTGCATCAGTCGTCATTGCCTTGACATTGTCGCGTACGATGCGATCCGTCAGACTGTCTGCGATGGTACTCTGCGTAGAGCTAACCACCTGCTCAGCGTATAGCTTGAGCTCTGCTTGGGTGTTTTTAGTTAGATCTGCTGCCTGACGCTGGGCATCACTCACGATGCGCTGTGCCTCGGCCTGTGCGGTAGCGACCATCTCGTCGCTCTGCTGCTTAGCCTTGGCTAAGATCTGAGCAGCCTCTTGATTTCCCTTTTCTACCCCTTCGTGGTAGATCTTTTCGGTGAGTTCCTTAATCTTGGAGTCCATCTATATGTAGTCTATGTTTTTTGCATGCCTTGTAGAGCACACCAGCAGCGAGTCTCTGCATAGGTGTCTACGCTTACGAGGACAAAGGTAATAATTTGATTTAAGAGTTACAACGATTTGAGGCGACTCTTTTGATGAAACTGTAGTTTCTTCCCGATGAAACTCTATTAGCTTCGTACCCTTTGGCAGGGCTGACGCATTATACCCTGTATCCAAGGAGCTATGGCTGACGCCAACCGAG
>UWSO01000042.1 GCA_900538385.1 uncultured Porphyromonas sp. | reverse complement strand
TCTCAGTAATACCTCCCCAACTGTGTACTTTTTTCAGGAAGAGGACAATTCTTCCGTGGGGATTTTTGATTTCCCAGCGAGGAACGAAAAAATACTTCGGAAGTATCGTTTGATTCCTCCGAAGTATCGTTTGATTCCTCCGAAGAAATTTTCCTCACCTCCGTGGCAAATCTTTTTTCTCCAGTAGGCTATTTAGAAATTCCTCCCGAAGAATCAGAAGTTAGAGGTTAGAGGAGCCGAGCTGCCCTGCGTAGTATCGCTCTCGTCACCCTCCGTATATGTACCACCAAATGACAAAACGGGTACACGTCACACTCGACATGTACCCGAAAAGGGCAAAACGGGTACACGTCGTACTCGATATCGTAGTACACAGGGCTAGGGGATCTGTCAGAAAGCGTAGCCGAGGCTAAAGAAGAAGCGTGAGGCACGTAGGACGTTTGATCGGCTGAGGGAGAGCTTGATGGGGCCTATCAGGGAGTTGTAGTCTAGGTCTATGCCTGCTCCGTAGAGGAGGTCGCTATCCCGCATATTGGGTCCCTGGATATCCATGCCAACACTGAAGTGAGGGGTGATGTAGAGATTCTTGATCGGAGTGTACTGCACGCCTAGATAGAGCGCTGCGAGGTTGTTGACAGGGTACTCTCTGTATCGTAACCCTGAGAAGATGGGCTGATCGTCCAACCCGACATTGGCAAAGCCCCCGAGGTTGAACTTCTGACTTAAGAAGAGGTAACTGTCAAAGTGAAAGCTCTCTCTCATAGGCTTGCCTAGGTCTAGGTTGACCCCGCCGAAGAGTCGACCATGTATTGCCACTTTCCGACTCAGTGGAGCAACGATATGTTCATAGACAGAGAGATGCAAGAGGGGTCCCCGCTGTGGAGATATGCTCTCCTCGGGATTGAGCAGGTTGTGGATCTGCTTTTGACTCTCCGTAGCATCCTCTGGAAGTGGTGAGAGTGAGTAGGAGTTCTTTAGGGTCAGCTCTGCCGTTAGTGCTAAGTGATTGCCCCGTGTAGCAAAAGCCTTCCTATTCAAGCTGTTTTGCTGGTAAGTTAGGTTCATCGTCCAGGTACCGTGGCGATAGCTTAGCTTAGGCGGCTTGTTAGCTCGCATGAGTTGGTTGAAGTAGTTCATAGGTACCCGCTCTAGGCTGGCAGCTTGAGCTGATGTCTTCATCTCTTGGTCAAAGGGCGTCTGCGGTTGCCACACATACATAGATCCATACTGTACGCCCAGCGTTATCTCAGCCTGTGGTGACAGGGCATAGCCCATCTTCAGACCACTGGCTAGGGATGCCTGGTAGAAGGTAGCCTCCGTATGATCTTCTATCTGTGAAAGGTAGCGTAGATTGAGGTTGTCACTACGATCTAGCCGAAGGGAGATGTAGGGACTCACCCAGTAGGAGTAGCCGTTGTCAAGCCACTTGTAGTAACTAGCCCGTAACTTGGGGTGCTGTGATATGGCGAGCTTGGCGGAGAGTCTCGAGTTCGGTAGGAGCAGATCTCTGAGTGAAGTGTTGAGGATGATGTTTGCTGACTCGGAGGGATCGTAGTAAGCGCCTACGCGGAGGAGTGCTTGCGGTTTCTTCTTGATGAAGAA
The DNA here is from genome assembly GCA_900538385.1 of uncultured Porphyromonas sp. GTDB lineage: Bacteria > Bacteroidota > Bacteroidia > Bacteroidales > Porphyromonadaceae > Porphyromonas. The sequence goes on along the minus strand of UWSO01000042.1, from coordinate 12,836 downwards.
GTGTATGGTGTTGACCTCATGGGCTCCTGTCGTTGCGTCTGCCTCATAGGTGTAGTAGACCTGTGCGTAGCGGTTGTAGCCCATCAGCATTTCAATGCGCTGCTGGAGGAGCTCCACGGAGTCGAGGATAGAGAGATCGTCTCCGATCACACTCTGTATGAACTTTGTCTCTGACTCATCTAGGGGGCTTCCCCACTGATCTGTTATTTTGACCTGCTGGATCGGTATAGAGACCGGAGCGAGCTGTCGCTCCTGATAGTTAATACCCTGGGCGACTTGCTGAGCCTTGAGAGCGACGAGTTGTGGTAATAACTTGTGAGCCTCCTGCTCTGCAAGCGCTATGATCCGCTCACGCTGGCTAAAGTCTGCCGAAGTGTAGTTTCTCAGTGCCTGAGAGAAGTCTAGCATCACATCGACTTGACTTACTTGACGCTCTACTTCTTTTTTAGTTAGTAGGGCGTAGGACTGATGGATGACATCAATAGAGCTGTGCTCCAACTCCTCCACGTTTCGCAGTCTAGCTCCCGTATAACTGCCGATGACGAAGTTAGCTCCCATAGAGCGAACCTCTTCGACTGGGAAGTTGCGATCAAGGCCTCCATCGACGAGTAGCTTACCATCAACAATAGCGGGTGCAAAGAAAGCAGGGATCGCTAGACTAGCTCGTATAGAGAGCGGCATCGACCCCGAGGTCATCACGCAAGCACCTCCACTCCCGACGTCCGAAGCTACAAGGTGTAGCGGTATAGGCATCTGAGCATAATCTTTGATGTGTCGCACGGGGAAAGTATAGCGCATCAGAACTTCCATCAGGTACTGCCCCTCGATGAGAGATGAAGGGGGCTTCGGGACACCTCGGCGCATGGGAAACTCCAATGGATAGATTCCATAATCCTCTTTCTCACACATATCCACCTTGTCATAAGGCAAGCGATTGCTCAAGATACGTCCCCAATCCTCTTTACGTACCAGCTCCTTGATCTCCGTAGCGCGATACCCTGCCGAGTAGAGTCCAGCGACTACAGCGCCCATAGAGGTGCCAGAGAGGTAGTCTACCTGTATCTGTAGTGAGTCGATCAGCTCAAGGAGCGCAATATGCGCCAGCCCCTTAGCACCGCCTCCACTCAATACGACGCCACAGCGTATCTTGGCACTGTCGCAGACATTGTCGCTCTGCCCCCTCATGGTAAAGGGTGTACAGAGAGCCACTATAGATAAGATAAGGCTAGCAAGTAGGATCGATGGTTGTTTCATATAATATGTATGGGGTCACTACTAGACGAAATGGGTGACCTCTCTAGATACAGAGGGAAGCTGTGAGCTTTTACTCCTTGAACTGTATCTGGTAGAGTTGGGCATAGAGTCCGCCACGCTCGAGCAGCTCTGCGTGGGTGCCCTGCTCGACGATCTGTCCCTCCTGCATGACGCAGATGAGGTCGGCGTGCATGATCGTGGAGAGGCGGTGGGCGATGACGATGGTGGTGCGGTCGCTGACGAGACGCTGGATAGCCTCCTGGACTAGTTGCTCGGAGACGTTGTCGAGTGCCGAGGTCGCCTCGTCGAGGATAAGGATGGGCGAGTCCTTGAGCAGAGCTCGCGCTATGCTAAGCCTCTGGCGTTGACCTCCGCTGAGCTTGCTGCCGCCGTCACCGATGTTGTACTCGAGCCCCTCGGGGAGCTGGTCGATGAACTCCGTCGCATTGGCCGCCTCAGCAGCGGTGCGTACCTCATCGTCGCTGACGGGGCGCTCCATGCCGAAGGTAATGTTGTTACGTATCGTATCGTTGAAGAGGATCGGCGTCTGATTGACATAGCCTATGAGCTCCCTTAGCTCGCTCGCCCGTACCTGCCGTATGTCAGTGCCGTCGATGGTGATGCGCCCTGAGGTGACGTCGTAAAAGCGGGGCAGTAGGTCTACGAGCGTACTCTTGCCGGCACCCGAAGCTCCCACGAGCGCGACCATTTGCCCTTTGGGTATGGTGAGCGACAGATTGTGCAGTACCCACGGCTCTTCGTAGCGGAAGGAGACATCTTCGTAAGAGATGCTCCGCTCAAAGGTGACGGGCAGTGGCTCCGCGGGATCTGTGATGCGCTCGGGGTAGTCGAGGATGGTTTGTATGCGAGTCATCGAGGCGAGCCCCTTTTGGATCGAGTAGGAGGCACGGCTCAGCTCTTTGGCAGGGTTGATGATGCTGTAAAAGACTACGAGGTAGTAGATGAAAGCATCGGCCGTGATGGAGCTGTTGCCCGCAAAGATCAGATTACCACCGTACCAAAGGATGATCGCAATGGCGGTGGTGCCGAGGAACTCGCTCATGGGATGCGCTAAGCCTTGCCTGGCATAGACCTGCGAGATGGTGCGTCGATACTGTTCGTTGGCCTTAGTAAAGCGGAGAGAGATCTGCTGCTCTGCATTGAACGCCTTGATGATGCGCAGCCCCGAGAGGGTCTCTTCGACCATGCTCATGAGTCTCCCCCACTGCGTCTGCCCCTCGAGGCTGTCTCGCTTGAGTCTCTTGCCCACGGCACCCATGACGTAACCCGCTATCGGCAGGACGATGAGGACGAAGAGGGTGAGCTCCCAGCTGATCGCAAAGAGCGCTATGAGGTAGATGATGATGAGGATGGGGTTCTTGATGAGACTCTCTAGGAGGTTGATGATGGAGTACTCGATCTCGGCGACATCTCCCGAGAAGCGAGCGAGGAGATCGCCTTTGCGCTCTTCGCTAATCAATGAGATAGGCAGACGGAGGAGCTTGGCATTGAACTCATTGCGCAGATCCTTGACCACGCCTGTACGGATCGGCACGAGCATATAGATGCCACCATAGGTGACACCGACCTTGATGAGTGTCATGACGACGAGGTAGATGCAGAGGAGGAGGAGCGTACGAGAGGGCCCGTACTGCTGGATGAGTTGGTAGACGTAGTAGTTGAAGTTTCCTACGATGTAGTCCACTGCTACACCCCACTCTGATGGTCGTAACCAGTTGATGCCGTCGAGCGCATGGTAGACGGGTGTGGTCTGATCCATGCCAAAGAGGATGCGCAGGATCGGCATGATGAGCGAGAAGGCGAGCAGGTTGAGCAGCGCCGAGAGTATGTTGGCAATGATGCCGCCTGTTACGTAGTGACGGTAGGGGCGGATATACTTGCCGAAGAGCTTGAGGAACTGTCTCACGGGTTGGTTGGCTGGCTAATTACTACTATTGGATCTCCTCCTCGTACTCCATGAGTGCGAACTCGGCTTCCTCCCACTGAGGAGTGATCTCTTGGATCTCTTTGTTGACCTGGGTGTACTGATCGATGAGCTGCGGGGTGGCTGCCGTGGCTATCTGCTGCTCTAGCTCAGCAAGGCTTTTCTTAAGCTGCTCCAGCTGCTCACCGAGACTCTCGGCGGTGCGGCGGAGGGTGCGCAAGCGCTTCTGCTGCTCTTTCTGCTGCTGGTAGTCGAGCTGGGGCTGGGCTTTGGCCGTTGGCTGCTGGCTATTAGCTGTTGGTTGAGGGCTGTTGGCTGAGGGCTGTTGGTTGAGCTCTTCGTGGAGGGCGGCGAGGTAGCCGTCGAGGCCGTCCATACACTCGCGTACGGCTCCATGGCTAAAGGAGAAGATGCGGTCCACGAGCCCCGAGAGGAAGTAACGGTCGTGCGAGACGACGATGACGGTCCCAGGGAAGGCTGCGATGGCTCGCTTGAGGATCTCTTTGGTTCGGATGTCCAGATGGTTGGTCGGCTCATCGAGGATGAGCAGGTTGGCCGGCTCTAGGAGCATCTGCATGATAGCGACACGAGCGCGCTCACCACCACTGAGTACGCTGATCGGCTTGTCGGCCACCTCCCCGCCAAAGAGGAAGGCCCCCAGCATATCATTAATATGTAGTCGCATGTCGCCACGCGCCAAGCTGTCGATAGCGTCACGGATGGTCTGGTTGGCGGGTAGCTCCTGCGCCCTATTCTGAGAGAAGTAAGCAACCTCTACGCCATGCCCTATCTGGAGCTTGCCGGTGTACTCCTCTTGTCCCATAATGCAGCGCATGAGGGTTGACTTGCCGGAGCCGTTCTTCCCGACGAAGGCGACCTTTTCGCCACGCTTGATGGTCATCGATACGCCTCGTAGCACGGAGAGGGAGCCGTAGCTCTTGTCCAGCTCCTCAATGATGACTGGGTAGTCGCCACTGCGCCCCGCCATCGGGAAGGTAAAGTTGATGTGCCGTGTGTCTATCTCGTCGAGTTCGATCTCCTCGATCTTGTCTAGCTGCTTGATGCGGCTCTGCACCTGTGCGCTCTTCGTCGGCTTATAGCGGAAACGCTCGACGAAGGACTCGATGTCTTGGATCTTCTTCTGCTGATTCTCGTAAGCTCGCTTCTGCTGCTCCAGACGCTCCTCACGTAGCGTGACGTAGTGGCTATAGGAGGTCTTGTAGTCGTAGATGCGTCCCAGCTCGATCTCGATGGTGCGGTTGGTGACGTTGTCGAGGAAGGTGCGGTCGTGCGAGACAAGCAGGAGCGTGACTCCGCGGGCGATGAGGAAGTGCTCGAGCCAGTCGATGGACTCGATGTCTAGGTGGTTCGTCGGCTCATCGAGGAGGAGCAGATCGGGATTGCTCAGCAGCACCTTCGCTAGCTCGATACGCATACGCCACCCACCGGAGAACTCACGGGTCGGCCGGTCGAAGTCGCTCCGCTCGAAGCCTAGTCCGAGGAGCGTGCGCTCCATCTCGGCAAGGTACTGCGAGGGGTGATGCATCTGTATCAGATCGGTGAGATGTCCGTGACGCTCGATCAGCTCTAGGTACTCGGGCGAGTCGTAGTCGGTGCGTGTCGCTAGCTCTTCGCTCAAGCGGTCGTACTGATCGTTGAGCGACTGCACATCCTTAAAGACCTCCTCGACCTCCGCACGCAGCGTAGTGTGGTCGACAAGCTCTTTAACTTGTGGCAGGTAACCTATGGAGAGGTCGCGGGGACGGCTGACGGTACCGCTCGTCGGTTGCTCGATGCCGACGAGGATCTTCATCAAGGTTGACTTACCCGCCCCGTTGTGCCCGACGAGTGCGACCCGCTCGCCCTTGCTGATGACAAAGTTGATCGAGTCAAAGAGGAGTTGCTTACCAAAGTCTACCGTAAGGTCTTGAACGGATATCATCAGCGTGTCTGGATAGTGTGGATGAGAGAATAAGCCTGATAGATGCCCAGCTCGCCTGCACGGCTCAAGTCATCTATCGCCTGCTCATGCTGCCCCTGCTGCTCGAGGAGCAGAGCACGATTGAAGTAGGCTTCGCCAGCCTGGGGCAGTAGCTCGATCGCCTTGGTGTAGTCTGCGATAGCTTGATCCGTATGTCCCAGCGACTGGTGTAGGTGCGCCCGGTTGTAGTAGAGATAGCCTATCTGGGGGGCGTGGCCGATGGCGGTGGTGAGCTGACGCATCGCTAAGTCGTACATGAGCGTCTGCTGCTTAGCGTCTGTGAGCGTCTCCGCCTGCATGAGGCGCGCCGTGCTCAGAGCGAGAAGCGCGAGTGGCTGCTGAGGAGCCAGCTCAAGACAAGCGTTGAACTGTGAGACCGCCTCGCCGATGTCTCGCAGCAGGAGCTTGTCGATGCCCATACGCAGGTGCCAGTCGGCCGTTTGCTCTGTGTCACGAGCCTGCAGACGTGCTATATCCTCCAGCACGACATGGAGCTGCGTGCTATCTAGCGACTGCGTGCCGACGGCAAGCAAGAGCCGAGGCTGGTAGCCTGTGCGCTCGTTGTACGCCTCTAGCTCTGCGGAGAAGTTGGAGCGAGGCAAGAGCTTGTCGTGACTCTTCTGCGCGAAGTAGGTCAGCTCGTAAGCGGGGCAAGCCTCTGACGAGGTGGCTTGCTCTTGGATTGACCCGCGTAGCGAATTGCTTCCTGTAGTAATCGAAGAGGGCGTCGCATCGCTGCTCGCAGACTGTAGCTCTGCGTGATGATCTAGTGCGTATAGTTCTTCGCTAGCGACACTCGAGGCGGTGCTGTCAGCGATGGTTGGCTTAGGCGCTTTGACCTGCCCACGCTCCAGCTTGTAGGCGAACCAGTAGTCTCTGTCTGCTCCAGCAGCGTCGCCGAGCAAGCGCTTCACCTCCGAGCGCTGATAGTAACCCGAGAGGAACTCAGGTCGACGACCTAATATATAGTCTAGCGTTTCGATCGCCTCACGATACTGTCCCGTCTGAGTTTGTACCAAGGCTAAGTTAAAGTGTGCCGTCAGATTGGTCGGCTGCAGACGCACCACCTCTAGCAGATCTTCGCGAGCACCCTGCAGGTCGCCCACCTCGATACGTAGCAAGGCTCGGTTATGACGAGCGACCGCATCGTGAGGTGTCAGCAGGAGCGCCTGATTGTAGTCCTCCATAGCACCACGGTACTCTTTCAGCTTGTAGCGTGTCAGTCCACGGTTGATGTAGTCGCTAGCTTGGTTTGGTTCCTGCTCTATGCTCTTGTCGTGATAGCGTAGCGCCCCCTCGTAGTCCCCCCGCAGGTAAGCAATCGTCGAGAGCATCCGATAAGGGGCTGCACTCAGCGAGTCTATCGCTAAGCCCTCGGCTATCCGTTCCTCCGCTGCGACCGTGTCTTGCCGTCGCAACGCTATCTCCGCTGCGAGGAAGTAGCCCCGCGCCTCCTTCGGGTGACGCTGCGTCAAGGCGAGCGCTGCCGAGTCGGCACGCTCATACTGCTCGGCACCGTAGAGCGCACCAGCTAAGTTGAACGAGAGGTAGAAGTCGTCTGGAGTAATCTCTAATGCGTGAGCGTAATCCTTAGCCGCCTCCGCATAGTGCTGCAGATTGTGCCGTGCCGCTCCCCGTACCATGTAGGCTCTAGAGAGGAAGGGGTTGCGTTCGATGCACAGCGTTGCGTCTCGCTCGGCACCCGCATAGTCGCCCAGCATAAGCTTTGCAAAAGCTCTATAGTAGTACGGATCAGCCATCGTGGGCGACACCTCGATCACTTGGTTAAAGTGCTCGATGGCGACCACATAATCCTTAAAGCCAATTGCATTGCGCCCGATCGTCATCACTCGCTCCGTGTCTATCTGCGACCAGAGCGTAGCACTCCACATGCAGAGCGTGCAGAGCAGCAGAGAGAGTGATCGTAGTAGCGGACGCATACGGGCTAGTGTATCGGGTTGCGCATCACGGGGTAGTCGACACGTACCCGTCCGTCGGCTATATGCTGTAGCTTCTTCTTGATCAGTCGCTTACGCATCGCCGAGATATGATCCACAAAGAGCTTGCCATCTAGGTGATCATACTCATGCTGCACCACCCGAGCGGCATAGCCCGAAAGCTCGAGACGCTGCGGCTCAAACTGCTCATTCATATAGTTCACCACGATCGACTCCGGTCGTACGACCCGCTCGTTAATGCCAGGCAAGCTCAGACACCCCTCAGGCTCCGAACATGTCTCCTCGCTAAGGGACTGCATATGCGCATTGATCATGACTAGCTTGAGCTGGGCACACTCAGGGTACTCCTCAGCAAGAGGCGTCGCGTCGATCACTTGCAGACGTATGTTGCGCCCGATCTGTGGAGCTGCCAGTCCGATACCGTCGCTCTCATACATCGTCTGCCACATATCTGCGATCAGCTCTGAGAGGTTCGGGTAGTCAGGCGTTATATCCTCGCTCATATTGCGAAGCACGGGTTGTCCGTAAAGGTATATAGGTAAGGTCTTAGCCATAAGTGTAACCGGTTAATTCTCTGTTTTAGTGAAGCATGCTCAAGCTCTCCAGATAGCTCTGTAAGATAATGGTCGCACTGATACGATCCACCAGTCCTTTGTCCTGTCGGCGTCGTTGCTTGCCGATGCCCGCCTCGCGGATCGTCTGCTGTGCCAAGACAGAGGTAAAGCGCTCATCCACATACTCTAGACGTATCTGGGGATAGAGATGTTGCAACTTCTTAGCCAAAGCTTGTATCGCTTGCCACGTCGCCGAGGGCGTTGCGTCCATCTGTGTCGGCTTGCCGAGGACGATCGTCTCTACCTCCTCACGCTCCAGATACTCTGCTAGATAGTTGAGGAGCTGATGCGTAGGCACCGTGTCGAGCGCCCCCGGAGTGATCTGCAGCGGATCAGTCACCGCTAGCCCCGTGCGCTTGGTGCCGTAGTCGATAGCGAGGATACGAGCCATAGGCGTGTGGTCTTTTTATGCGTTGTAGTACTTCTCGCGTAGCTCAGCGACCTTCGGGTCGGTGATGTAATCGTCGTAGTTGATGATACGGTCGATGATCCCGCCTGGCGTGAGCTCGATGACTCGATTTGCCACCGTGCGGATGAACTCGTGATCATGGCTCGAGAAGAGCACATTCCCCTTGAAGGAGATGAGCGTGTTGTTGAACGCTTGTATCGACTCTAGGTCCAGGTGGTTCGTCGGAGTATCGAGGATCAGCACATTAGCCCCTGGGGGGAGCATCATACGGCTGATCATGCAGCGCATCTTCTCACCTCCCGAGAGGACCGAGGCGCGCTTGTTCACCTCCTCACCGCTGAAGAGCATACGCCCTAGGAAGCCCTTGAGGTAGACATCGTTCGTGTCCTTGGCAAACTGTCCGAGCCAGTCGAGGATCGTCATATCGGTGTCGAAGTAAGCGCTATTGTCCAGTGGCAGGTAGGCGGTCGTGATCGTCTGTCCCCACTCGTAGCTACCCTGCTGCGCCTTGCGGTTGCCATTGATGATCTCAAAGAGTGCCGTCATAGCACGTGGGTCGTGGCTGATGAAGACGATCTTGTCGTCTCGCTCCACATTGAAGGTCAGCCCCTTGAAGAGCACCTCTCCCTCGTCCGTCACAGCCGAGAGATCGTTGACCTCTAGCACCTTATTACCTGGCTCACGCTCTGGCTGGAAGAGGATGCCTGGGTAGCGACGTGACGACGGCTCGATCTCGTTGATATCGAGACGCTCCAGCATCTTCTTGCGGCTGGTCGTCTGCTTGCTCTTTGCCACGTTGGCACTAAAGCGACGGATGAACTCCTCGAGCTCTTTCTTCTTCTCCTCGAGCTTCTTATTCTGCTGCTGTTGCTGTCTGAGTGCCAACTGGCTAGACTCGTACCAGTAGCTGTAATTACCCGCGAAGAGTCTCACCTTGCCAAAGTCTATATCCACCGTGTGGGTCGACACGGCATCGAGGAAGTGACGGTCGTGGCTCACCACGAGGACGGTGCTCTCCGTCTCAGCGAGGTAGTCCTCGAGCCAGGAGACGGTCTCTAGGTCTAGGTCGTTCGTCGGCTCATCGAGGAGTAGGTTATCTGGCTTGCCAAAGAGGCAGCGTGCTAGTAGCACACGCACCTTCTGCTTACCGCTAATGTCACCCATCAGACGGTAGTGCAGATCCTCCTTGATGCCGAGACCGCTCAAGAGGGCTGCCGCCTCGCTCTCAGCGTTCCACCCGTCGAGGTTGGCAAACTGCTCCTCCAGCTCAGCCGCCTTGACACCATCTTCGTCGGAAAAGTCTTCCTTAGCGTAGATAGCGTCCTTCTCCTTCATGATCTTCCAGAGCTTGTCATGCCCCATCAGGACGGTATCGATGACGGTATACTCATCGAAGGCGAAGTGATCCTGACTCAGCACCGAGAGTCGCTCATCGGGTCCGAAGGTGACGGTGCCACGTGTCGGATCTAGATCCCCGCTGATCATACGGAGCATGGTCGACTTGCCGGCACCGTTGGCACCGATGATGCCGTAGCAGTTGCCCGGGGTAAACTTAAGGTTGACGTCGGCAAAGAGCACGCGCTTGCCAAACTGTATCGTGAGGTCGTTGACTATAATCATCTTTCTATACTGTCTTCTGTCTTGATCTGATAAGGAGGCGAGCCCATCGCAGTCTCGTCGCCAGGCCTACCCATAGGCAAGCTGCACATAGAGACGGGCTAATCTGCACAAAGGTACACATTTTCTGAGGCATTCAGATTTCCACCCGAAGTATTTTCCGAATAGCTCGCTGGAAAATGAAAATTCTCCACGGAGGCGAGGAAAATTTCTTCGGAAGAATCAAATGAAACTTCGGAAGAATCAAACGATACTTCCGAAGTATTTTTTCTTTCCTCGGTGGCAAATCAGAAATTCCTCCGGAGGAATTCTTGGATTTCTTCGGAAGAGATTTTACAAGACCTGCCGACTAGCGTGCGTTAGGTCTACTTTGCCCGCTTTGTGCGCCCACAAGCTCAGTACAGATGGTCGCTCTGCCTTTGCTCCACAGCTATTTTATTAGTAGCTTTGTAGCTACAAACTAACTCATTGCAGATTTACATGGAGCATTACTATTGTGTCATCATGAGTGGCGGGGTGGGAAGTCGCTTCTGGCCTATCTCACGCCAGTCACGACCCAAGCAATTTCTAGACTTCTTCGGGACAGGCAGTTCACTCCTACAGGACACTTACAGACGGTTCCTGCGGATTGTCCCTGAGGATCACATCTACATCGTCACCCATGCCGACTACGTCGACCTGACTCTCGAGCAGCTCCCTGGGCTCAAGCGTGACCAGATCCTCACCGAGCCTCTACGACGCAACACAGCCCCATGTATCGCCTACGCCTGCTACCATATCCAGCAGCGGGACCCTAAAGCTTCAATCGTTGTGGCAGCTTCGGACCATGTCATTATGAACGAGGACAACTTCGTCCAGACGGTCAGCCAGTCGCTCCGCTTTGCATCGCTACACCCCTACCTCCTGACGCTAGGCATCAAGCCGACAGCTCCTGAGACGGGATACGGTTACATACAGGTGGACTCTAGCGAAAGACCTCTCGACGGACAGTATCACAAGGTCAAGGTCTTTACCGAAAAGCCTAATCGCGAGATGGCTGAGATATTCGTCTCCTGTGGCGAGTTCCTCTGGAACAGCGGTATGTTCGTCTGGCATGTCAAGACGATCCTAGATGCTTTTGCTAAGTATATGCCCGAGGTGAGCAGACTCTTTACCGAGCGGGCTAGCGACTTCGGCACCGACCGTGAGCGAGAGGCGATCGAGGAGATCTACCCTTACTGCCCGAGCATATCGATCGACTATGGGGTCTTGGAAAAAGCGGACAACGTGCTGGTCACTCCCGCCACCTTTGGCTGGGCTGACCTAGGCACCTGGGGAGCTCTCTATGACCAGAGCTCCAAGGATCAGACGGGCAATGTGACAAATCATCAGAAAACCCGATTCTACGAGTCGATGAATAATATTCTCTACATCGACGACCCCGACCTGCTGGCGGTCGTGCAGGGGGTCGACGACTGTATCATCGCTAAGCATGGCAACGTGCTGCTCATCTGCAAGCGTGAGGCGGAGCAGAGCATCAAGAACTATGTGACCGACGTGGAGATAGAGTCTGGACAGGACTACATCTGATCCTATATACGATGCAGGAGACGTGGCTACACCAGATATGGGGCAATAGGCTCTACGAGTCGCTCATCTTCGAACCACACCCCTGCATTCCCGAGGGAGTGACGCCGATCGTCGTAGATCCTGGACGGTACAATACCAATGGCGGTCCGGACTTTAGCAATCTTAAGCTACGTATAGGCTCCCTGACCTGGGCGGGCAATGGCGAGATACACTGCCATGCGACGGACTGGCTGCGCCATGGGCACCAGCTAGACCCAGCTTACAACAACGTACTCCTACATATCGTACTGCAGGACGATGGACCCATCTCTCTGCAGGCTGGCACGCCCCCTATCACTTGCCGTATGCAGATCAATCCCGACCTGCTAGCCATAGCGCAGCAACTCACCGAGGCACCGCAAATTCCCCGTTGTGGGAAGGCTTGTAGTCAGCTTGAGGAGCGTATGCAGGTCGATTGGTTTGCACAGCTTACTCGTGAGCGACTAGACAAGAAGTGCCAGCAGATAGAGGCGGCGATGAGCTTTTTCAAGGGGGATCTAGCAGCGGTGACGCACCTCTTCCTGATGCGTTATCTAGGGGGCAAGGTGAATAATGATGCATTCGAGCAAATCGCTCGCAGACTCTCCCCATCGATCCTGCTCAAGCACAAAAGTTCCCCGCTAACCCTCGAAACTCTCCTCCTCGGCGTGGGCGGACTGCTAGAGAGCGATCCTATCTCTCCAGAGGTGGACCTGTATAGGGAGCGACTGAAGGAGGATTTTACCTTCCTAGCACATAAGTACGACCTGTCTCCCCTAGCGCCAGGCGCCATACGTATGCTACGACTGCGTCCGAGTGCCTTCCCGCATCGTCGGCTTGCCTATCTTGCAGCGCTATACTACCACAGTGACAATCTGCCTGGAGAGCTACTCCGCACATCGTCGCTGGCTCATCTCGAGCAACTACTCACCGTCACCCCCACCGACTACTGGCAGCGGCACTACCACTGGGGGAGCGAGACGAATGCACACCTCGGCACCATAGGGCGAGCGACCATCGAGAGTATTGCGATCAATGTCGTCATACCGCTCCAGTACTACCTCACACAGGAGCGAGACCTTCTAGGTCTGTCCCTCGCGAGCGACTCGCTGATGAGCGCGCACGACCTTCCTGCTGAGCGTAACAGCGTCGTGCGTCGCTTTGTCAATGAAGGACTAACCCCACGCAGTGCCTATGATACGCAAGCACTCCTGCAGCTCTACGAAAGTTACTGTGAGCCTCGCCGCTGCTGGCTATGTCCCGTAGGGCGGACGCTCCTACAGAGTTATGGTGCTATGACCCTGCCTCCTTCTGTCGGTGAGCAGCAGGATCTCTAAGAAGTTTCTTGAAGATAAACACGAAGCCCCCAGCGACTCTCTTAGTCGCTGGGGGCTTCGCGCTATATGTCAGAAAAGTGGCTGCTACTCCATGAGACTGCGGTAGAAGTCTACATAAGCCTCTGCATGGTCTA
>UWSO01000041.1 GCA_900538385.1 uncultured Porphyromonas sp. | reverse complement strand
TTACTTGTGCGAATAGTGTTATATTTGCCATTGAAAAGGGTGGTTTGTGACAGCTTTCACTAGCTGTGCTTTCTTTCAATTACAAACCTACCCTTTTCTCTTTATCCTGCAAAACGTTTAGGACACTATTGGATGCCACCCTGATTCGCTACGAATCACAATCAGACAGAGAGCAACAGCTCGCCTACACCACTGTAGAAAACAACCCTAAGGGGTTCCGGAGCCTCGTCTCTTGGAGCAAGAAGAACGCTGGTCGAGGAGTCAAGACCGACACCATGCTTTTCTGCTGTGAGACTACAGGAGGATACGATCGCGCACTCTGCGACTGGCTCTACGGCAACGACCTAGACATCTGGCGCGAGAGCGCCCTACAGATCAAGCGTAGCATGGGACTGCGCAAAGGCAAGGACGACAAAGCTGACTCAGAGATGATCGCTTACTACGCCCTACGCTTCCGCTCCAAAGCCACTCTCTATAAACCTTTGGACGGGAACATGCGCAGCCTACGTGACCTCTTTCTCTATAGGCAGTCACTAGTTGCCGAGAGGCGAGCTAAGATGGTTAGTGCCAAGGAAAAACAGCACATCTCTAGCAAGTCTAAAGTCGACGACTTTATCTACCGAGATGCTCAGAAGGCCATCAACATCCTGACCAAAAGCATCCAAGAGTGCGAGTGCCGAATGCTTGAAATCATCAAGGAAGACGAGCAGATGTACCGCAACTACCTGCACCTCATTTCCTGCAAAGGAGTAGGTCTCGTCACCTCTATCATGCTGATCATTTACACCGACAACTTCAAGGGTTGGAATGCCAAGAAGATGGCCAGCTACTGCGGTATAGCACCCTTCTACGAGAGCTCTGGGAGCTCAGTCTTTCACAAAGCCAACACAAGCGGCTACAGTAACCGACGGCTAAAAGGAATCTTGACCCAAGCAGCCCGAAGTGCCATAACTCATAACCCAACATTAAGACAATACTACCTACGCATGAAAGCCCAAGGCAAGTCCTACGGGGTCATCCTCAACAATGTCAACAACAAGCTCGTACACATCCTCTTCTCTTTGGTTCTGCACGACTGCGACTTCGAGCTAGACCACGAGACGAAGAGAGCCCTTCGAGCCTAGTCCAAGGGAGGAAACTCTTCGCTTGGGGAGCGCCCCGCGGCAAGGGGTGGGAGCCCCCATCCCGCCGAGCGGTTCCCTTAAGAGAAGTCTACCGAGCTTCCGAAACGAGAAAAAACTTCGCTTTTTGCTTGCATTTGAACTTAGAAAGCAAAGGGTTACACGTCCCGTGCGTCCGTATAAATAGTTATTCGTCCCATGTGTTCTTACGGGCGAATTATACTCGTCTAGCCTCTGAGTAGCTTGTGAGCGGCACGGCCCTCGATACGTGGGGGCTTGGTGTAGTGCTCCTCGTAGGTGATGTATCGAGGCTCACTGCCTGGGGCGATAGAGGTAAAGATCTGTGCGATGACGCCTTGCTCCTCGGGGCTGATGGCTACGTAGCCGTGGCGCATGCGCTTCGTCTCGCTGTAGCCGAACTGCCTATTGAGCTGCGTCTGTATCTGTCGCCACTGGGCTAGGGTCAGATCATCGTAGCTCCATACGAGTTCACGGGCGTAGCGCCTGAGCTTGTGCTCGTAGTAGTTGGGACAGTGGTCGTATCCGCCCGCCTTGTCGATGATCTGAGGATTGGTGATGGAGAGCAAGCTGTTGCTGTGCTCGACCTCCACGAGTGCATTGTGCCAGAGGGTGCAGTGCTCTCGTCTGGTGCATTGTGGTGTGTAACAACTGTTGTGTTCCATAAGTTTATAGTGTTTAGTAAATCAGTTTTATTTGTGTTTTCAGGGGTAGATTAGGGTTAGTTAGAGGCTACACTTATATATGCTCTAGGTAGGTGTAGCGGATGAGTACTTCGCGGGTTCTGCCGTCGTCGAAGTGGATGGTGAGTTTGCCACCCATGGCGCTCTCGATGCGCTCTATCCTGCCGTCTCCATGACGTGGATGGCGCACGCGGTCGCCTACGTGGTAGCCGTCGATGCTCTCGAGGGCGTTGACCGGCGAACTCTTCGCGAGCATCTGCTGTGCCGTGGCGGAGTTAGAGCTGGTGATTGTGGGACTGGCGGTAGGTCGCTGCGTGGCGGGCGAGCTGTAGTTGGTGGGCTGGAAGCTGGTGGCGTAGCTGCTCACGCTAGTCCCGATGGGGGCTGCCTCCTCGTGGAGGGTGTAGTGCGCCCGTGGTAGCTCTGCGATGAAGCGGCTGGGGATCATGAGTTCGGTCTTGCCGTTGCGCGTGCGTATGCTGGTATAGCTGAGGGTGCAGAGCTTTTTGGCTCGTGTGATGCCGACGTAGAGGAGTCGGCGCTCCTCTTCGATCATTTCGGCGGTGTCGAGGCTACGTGAGGAGGGAAGGAGGTTTTCCTCTACACCAGCGATGTAGACGTAGGGGAACTCTAGGCCCTTGGCTGCGTGGATGGTCATGAGCTGTAGTCGATCCTGCGGGGTGGCTCCGCTATGCTGCTCGACGTTGTCCTGATCTTGGTTGGTCAAGAGGGGGATCTGCTGGGCAAAGGCGCTGAGCAGTTCGGTGCTTAGTGGCTCTTCGGCAAAGAGGTTGAGCGGGTCCTGTCGGTAGCGAGCCTCAAACTCGGAGGCACTGCTGACAAACTCCTTGAGGTTGTCGAGCTTCGCCTGACTCTCGACGGTGTCTTCGCGTGTGAGCTCGGCGACGATGCCGCTCTCACGGAGTATATGGGCGATCCACTCCTCGAGCTTGGCGTAGTGCTGATAAGCGGTGGCGAGCGAGTCGATGAGATTGACGAAGGAGGCTATCTTGTTGCGCACGCCTCGGCTTAGACCGACTGGGTCGGCACTGTCAATGGCGGCGCAGAGCGCATCGTAGAGCGATAGCTGCGGGCTTTGCTGCTGGGCATAGAGAGCCACCTTCTCGAGGGTTTTGTCGCCAATGCCTTTGCGTGGATAGGCGACGGCTCGGCGGAGCGCCAGTTCGTTGTGCGGGTTGATGATGAGCTGGAGGTAAGCTATAGCGTCTTTGATCTCGGCACGAGCGTAGAAGGCCATGCCTCCGTAAATGACGTAGGGGATGCCCTCCGAGAGGAGTACCTCCTCGAACTTACGGCTCTGAGCGTTCGTGCGGTAGAGGATGGTCTGGTCAGAGAACGGTATCTGCTCCTCATCGTGTCGCTGCGTGATGATGTCGATGAGTCGTGTCGCCTCTTCGTCGGACGAGGTGTAGTGGTAGAGCTGTAACTTCTCGCCCTCGCCGAGGTCGGTGTAGACCTCCTTGGGGATGCGCTGCTGGTTGTGCTCGATGAGGGCATTGGCACTGCTCACGATATGGCCTGTGGAGCGGTAGTTTTGCTCTAACTTAAAGAGCTTGGCGCCAGCGAAAGCTTGCTTGAAGCTGAGGATATTGGCAATGCGTGCACCTCGGAAGGAGTAGATGCTCTGGGCATCGTCGCCCACGGCAAAGATGCGGTTGTGGTCGGCGACGAGGTGACGGGCTAGCTCAAATTGCGAGGTGTTTGTATCCTGATACTCATCGATGAGGAGGAAGTCTATGCCGCCCTTGATCTCTTGGTGCGCCTCGGGGAAGTCGCGTATGAGGACGTTGAGGAGGAAGAGCAGGTCGTCGAAGTCCATCGAGTTGCTCTCCTTGCAGCGCTGCGTGTAGAGGCTGTAGAGCTTGTACAGCTCGCCCTCATGATTCATCGTATCGTACTTGCGTATCTCCTGATTGGCGGCGTAGGCTTGCGGGGAGATGAGCATGTTTTTCGCATCGGATATGCGCTTGAGGACACGCGTCGGGGTGTAGCTCTTGTCGCTGAGGTCTAGCTCCTTGATGCAGTTGCGTATGAGCGCCTTAGTATCACTGGTATCGTAAATGGAGTAGTCCTGGCTGTAGCCAAGCAGTGGGGCGTAGCGTCGTAGGATACGTCCACAGATGGAGTGAAAGGTGCCCATGCGGAGCCTATAAGCGATGCCTTCGCCAAGCATTTCGCTGACACGTGAGCGCATCTCGCCTGCTGCTTTGTTGGTAAAGGTGAGTGCGTAGAGTCGCTGGGGGTTCCACCCTTGGTCTACGAGGTGTGCCAGCTTATAAGTGATGACGCGGGTCTTGCCTGAGCCCGCCCCGGCGATGACTAGGGCGGGACCTTCGTTGTAGACAACGGCAGCTCGCTGTGCTTCGTTGAGTGCAGTGAGGTCTACCATATTACTCTTGCTCTTCCTGAAGGATCGAGTCTAGCGTCTCGAGCAGGCGCATGCGTCGCTTGGGATCGGCGATGGCATCTCGTAGCGCCTGCAGGAGCTGGTGGGGGAGTGCCTCGTCGTCGTATGCAGGCTCATCGCTCGGTGTGCTAGGCTGCTGTGGCTCGTAGTTGCGTATGGTGGGGTCATCGGGCAGGAAGGTGACCAAGCCCTCGAGACGCTCGGGCAGACGCTCGGGCAGGTCGGTCATCGGGAAGAACTGCTTGGCATCCTCTATAAATAGGTAGGTCGGGCCCAGCAGATAGGGGTCGATGTGCTGCGTGATGGAGGAGAACTGGAGGGGCGTGAAGAGCGATAGGTGCGGTACAGAGATGTAGAGGTGGCTGATCACGAGTCGCTTGATCGCTATGGAGACGGGATCGGTCCACTTGCTGAGCTTTTCGCCACAAGCCACATAGACAAAGCTATAAGCTCCTGAGATGCTCGCGTTTTGCCTGGTCACCTCGGAGGAGAGCTCCACGGAGACTCCCTCGGTCACACCGCGTGTCTCTAGTATCTCGTGCCACAAGCTCTGCTCCTCCTCGTCATGTACGATGATGAGCATACGTCCCGGCTCGTGAACGGAGACGAAGCGCATCATCGCTATCATAGGCTCGATGATGGTCTCGCTGTGAGGCGCTGGGATGATACCGTAGCTCTGCCACAAGAGCTGGTAGAGTGTCTGACGCATCTCTAGACTGCTCTCTGCCTGTACGTAAGGCTGTGACAACTCATCCGTGGGGAGCTTGCGGGCTACTAGCTCACGCCAGTTGCTGAGACGCAGGTAGCTACGGATCATCTCGTAGACGTCGTCATAGCACTGGAAGGTACTGGAGAGTTCTTTCGCCTCTCGGGTGATTTGGTCGATGAGGTGGTAATGCTTTGGCGGGAGCTGGGTGCCCTCGAAGTAGCGTGCCTGCCAGTCTGCGTAAAGCTCCTCTTTGCCCTTGCCTATGTTGCACTCGATGGTGCGTCCTCCCTTGTAACTGATGAAGATAGAGGTGCGGTCGGGCTGGAAGGGGGTGGTGCCCCAGGGATAGCCAGGCACCTCCTCCGAGAGGTAGTTGATAACCGCCTCGATATGCTTGCAAGTGCCTAGCCCGCTGGTGCGGAAGTCTAGACAGGCGCAGTAGTTGCGGTCACTCCGTACACCTCGGAAAGCGACGCGGTAGTGGTTGGATCCGCTCTGCACCATGTAGTCTCCCCAGATGCGATTCTTGTCTAGGTGGGAGACGGTAAAGTCGTTTTGCTCGGCAAACTGCTTGCGGAGAGCTATCTGCCACGCTTCGACGCTCATGCCTTCGGGGCAATAGCGGTTAGAAAGCTTCTTGGGATCTGTCTGTTGCATAGTTTAGTAGATAAATAGGTATAGATGAGTGAGCGGCTTAGGAAGCCTGCTCGTCTGATTCTGTCGTTGGAGTGCGCTGCATCTCCTCCTTGAGGTACTGCGCTGTATAGCTCTGCGTGTCGGGGCACTGCGCCATCTTCTGTGGCGAGCCTGCGAAGATGATCTCACCGCCATTGCGTCCGCCCTCTCGTCCCATATCAATAAGGTAGTCTGCGCTCTTGATCACATCAAGGTTGTGCTCGATGATGAGTACCGTATTGCCGCGATCTACCAGCTCGTTGACCAGTTTGAGCAGGACACGTATATCCTCAAAGTGTAGCCCTGTCGTCGGCTCATCAAGGACGTAGAGGGTACGTCCGGTGTCTCGCTTCGATAGCTCGGTCGCCAGCTTGACACGTTGGCTCTCTCCACCCGAAAGGGTCGTGGAGGGTTGACCCAGCTTGACATAGCCTAGCCCAACCCGCTGCAGCGTAGAGAGCTTGCGGTAGAGGGCGGGAATATGCTCGAAGAACTCGACCGCCTGATTGAAGGTCATGTCTAGCACCTCGGCAATGCTCTTGCCCTTGTAGCGCACCTCGAGGGTCTCACGGTTGTACCGCTTACCACGGCACACATCGCACGGGATGGTCACGTCGGGGAGAAAGTTCATCGAGATGGTTTTGTAGCCGTTGCCCTTGCACTCTTCGCAGCGCCCGCCCTTGACATTGAAGGAGAAGCGCCCTGGCTTGTAACCTCGCGCACGGCTCTCGGGGACCTGGACAAAAAGGTTGCGGATCTCGCTAAAGAGACCGGTGTAGGTGGCTGGATTGCTCCTCGGGGTGCGTCCTAATGGCGACTGATCGACGAAAGCTATCTTGTCAATCAGCTCCAAGCCCTCGATAGACGAGTAGGGGAGTGGTGCCTGCTTGCTACGATAGAGATGCTGTGAGATGATGGGTACCAGTGTGCCGTTGATAAGCGAAGACTTACCGCTACCCGATACGCCTGTGACGCATACGAAGAGACCTAGCGGGATAGAGACATCCACGTTTTTAAGGTTATTGCCCGTACAGCCTTTGAGTTGTAGCCATGCGTCTTCGGAGGGCTGCCGGTAGGCTGCCGGTAGGGGGATGGCTAGCCTATTAGTCAGATAGTCGCAAGTGAGCGTATGTGTGTCGCCAATCGCGGAGGGCGGTCCCTGATAGGTCACATGTCCGCCGAGACGACCTGCCCCTGGTCCCATATCGATCAGGTAGTCGGCGGCGAGCATCATATCTCGGTCGTGCTCTACGACGAGGACCGTATTTTGCGCATCACGGAGCTTCTTGAGAGCGTCTATGAGCATACGGTTGTCGCGTTGGTGCAGACCGATGCCTGGCTCATCTAATATATAGAGTACCTCGACCAGCCCAGTACCGATCTGCGTGGCTAGACGTATGCGCTGTGACTCGCCACCACTGAGCGAAGCAGAGGGACGAGCGAGCGTGAGGTAGTAGAGACCTACATCTAGCAAGAAGTTGACTCGCAGTAAGATTTCCTTGATCACTTCGTGGGCTACCTTCTGCTGATTCTTCGTTAGCTGCCCCTCGATCTCACGTAGTCGCTCTACCAGACGATCTAGGTCTAGCTCCGTCAGGTCGGCGATGGTGTAGCCTGCTAGCTTGTAGCTGAGGGCTATCGGGTTGAGGCGTCGTCCGTTGCATTCGGGACAAGTTTGCTCCGTCAGGAATTCTTCCGCCCAATTGCGCATGGAAGCCGTTGCGTCGTCATCCTCCGCCAGCTCCCGCACATACTGAGAGACACCCTCGAAGGCGAAGTGTGCCTCGCCCTCATCGTCCTCTTCGTCTGAGTCTACTCCGAAGAATATCTGCTCGACTGCCTCCTCAGGGATCTTTTCAAATGGGGTGTCTATCGTACAGCCATGCTCCGTCAAGATCTCCTCAATAGAGGTAAAGAGTAGGCTGCGCTTCTTATAGCGCCCGATGGGGACGATCGCGCCATCACGTATGGGGACCTTGGGATCGGCCACCACCTTGTCTATGTCTAGTACGCCCACACGCCCTAGGCCTTTACAGCGCTTGCAGTAGCCACGAGGCGAATTGAACGAGAAGTCGGCCGGTGAAGCGTCTGGATATGCGATACCACTCTCGGGATCCATCAGTCGTTTGCTCAGATGCTGTATCTCTGTGCTGTCGCGTCGCATTACATCGATGACACCCTCTCCGAGTTTCATCGCGATGCCCACCGCCTCGGTGATCCGCTGCTTATTGCTCTCTCGTACGGTACATTTGTCCACTACGACACTGACATAGTGTATGGAGAAGCGGTTGAGTCGCATCCCTGGCGTCAGCTCGCACACCTCACCGTCAATGTAAGCGTGCAGGAAGCCTCGTCGTCTCATCTGCTCGAAGAGCTCGCGGTAGTGACCCTTGCGATCGACCACGACGGGAGCTAGTATGTAGATCCCCTCGTCAGCGTACTGCCCCATAATATGCTCCACCACCTGCTCCTCGGTGTAGCGCACCATCTCCTTGCCCGTGAGATACGAATAGGGAGTGCCGACACGTGCATAGAGGATACGTAGGTAGTCGTAGACCTCCGTCACAGTGCCGACGGTAGAGCGGGGATTGGTCGAGGCACTCTTCTGCTCGATAGCTACCACAGGACTGAGCCCCACGATCTCATCTACGTCAGGTCGCCCGCCTCCGCCCCCGATGAAGCTACGAGCATAGGAGGAGAAAGTGTCTAGATAGCGTCTCTGTCCCTCAGCTAGAAGCGTGTCAAAGGCAAGCGAAGACTTACCACTCCCTGAGAGTCCCGTCACGACGGTCAACTTATGGCGAGGTAGCGAGACATCTATATTCTTCAAGTTGTGCACACGAGCGCCATGCACTTCGATAGCGCCCATCGCCCAAAGCTCTTGCTCAGATGCTGAGGGGTGTTTGTCGCTATCGCTGGATAGGTCTGTATGGGGAACTGTCTGTTTATTCTGATCCATTTATCTAGGAATGCCGTTCTTAGCCTACAAATATAGTGATTAATTACGACAAGGAGTACAGCGGGGGCGCTTCTTGAATAGGGCAGAGGCACTATAAGATCAGAAACTCTCTCCAGCCCTCGTCAAGGAAATCCTAAATTGCTCGGTAGAAATACTTGATTTCTCACGGAGGAACAGAAAAACTCTTCGGACTTATCATTCGATTCTTCCGAAGTCTCATTTCATTCCTCCGAAGAGATTTTCCTTCCCTCGGTGGAGAATGTTTATTTTCCAGCGAGCTATTTGGGAATTCCTCCGTGGGGATTGTTTTTAGTCTCTGTAAAGCGCCCTAATGCGCAAGCTTTTGGCAGTTTATAAAGCCCTCTTACCTGGCAAAAGAGGTAATGTAATCAGATTTAGCGGTTATGACAATGGTGATGGCGTGTGGCAAGCCAGCAAAAAGCTGTACTTTTGTCCCAGCGGAAGCTATCACCCCATAGCGGGGCACAATAGTTGTCAGTACGCTTACAATTCAATGTATATGGATCGAATCAAAACATCACAGCCTGCTATCGTTGATGCGGCTGTCCTGCACAATGAACAGGTAGCACCACGCTATCACCTACTTTCCCTAAGATTAGATGTCTCTTCTAGCGAGACTTCGTGGCTACAAGGTGTAGCGCCAGGGCAGTTTGTCCAGGTGGACTGTCGCCCAGCAGGAATACTCTTGAGGCGCCCTATATCCATATACAAGTGGTCTAGAGAGGAGCTATGCCTAATGCTCTTGGTGCAACGAGTAGGACGTGGCAGTAACTATATGTGCGACCTAAAAGTGGGGGACAGGGTGAATATCGTTGGCCCTCTAGGGACTCCCTTTGCTACAGACCCCACGATAGCTGGCGAGCGTCCGCTCCTAATCGCTGGAGGGGTGGGGATGGCTCCCATCATCATGCTAGCTCGTCATCTGCAGCAGCTATCAACGGTTCGACCTCACCTGATCATAGGCGCTCGTACCGCTTCCTTGCTAATACTGCGAGATGAGATAGATCAGATCGGCTGCTCCTACAGCTATACGACTGATGACGGGTCGTATGGTACTCGGGGAGCCGTCTTGGCAGCTCCAGAGCTAGAACTAGACAACTACTCTATGGTCTACACCTGCGGCCCTCGTCCTATGATGCGTGCCATCCACAACTGGGCAAAGAAGCACAACGTGCCGGGACAGGCTTCTCTCGAGAATCTCATGGCTTGTGGTGTGGGAGCATGCCTGTGCTGTGTCGAAAACATTGCAAACCAAGGGAATACATGCGTTTGTACGGATGGCCCTGTATTTAACTTTGATCAACTATTATGGTAAGCACATCTGTCAACATAGGGGGAGGGATTACTCTTAAGAATCCTATCCTAACTGCTTCTGGTACTTTCGGATATGGGCTGGAGTTTGCTCCATTTCAAGATCTTAATGAGCTAGGTGGATTTATCGTCAAAGGGACTACGCTGCATCCACGACAAGGCAATCCCTATCCACGTATGGCAGAGACGACAGCTGGCATGCTCAACTGTGTAGGACTGCAGAATAGGGGAGTGGACTATCTAGTAGAGCATATCCTCCCTCAGCTAAGTCATTACGATACAGAGATTTTTGTCAATGTGAGTGGCTCTACAATAGACGATTATGTCGCCTGTGCTGAGCGACTGAACGACCACCCGAAGGTACGTGCCATAGAGCTAAACATTAGCTGTCCGAACGTAAAGGAAGGAGGTATGTCCTTTGGTGTCAACTGCGAGAGTGCTTACGAAGTGGTCTCGGCTGTTCGGAAAGCTTACAAAGGACATCTGATGGTCAAGCTTTCGCCGAATGTCACAGACATTACAGCCATAGCATGTGCTGCGGAAGAAGCTGGCGCTGACAGCCTTTCGCTCATCAATACGCTCCTCGGGATGGCGATCGATGTCAAGACACGCAAACCTAAGTTATCCACAATCACTGGAGGACTGAGCGGTCCAGCTGTCAAGCCTATAGCCGTCCGTATGGTGTGGCAGGTGGCGCAGTCGGTATCGATCCCAGTCATCGGGCTAGGTGGCATTTCCTGTGTGGAGGATGTGGTCGAATTCTTACTAGCTGGAGCCACTGCTGTACAAGTCGGAACTTACAACTTTGTCGAGCCAGACATAGCCTCTAAACTTGTCCATCATTTATCTAACTACCTAGAAGAGAATCACATATCAGACGTCAACGAGCTGATCGGAGCTTTGTCAAACTAATACTTCATAGAGGGAGGGTATCAAATATATGAGAACTCTTCTCAGAACTTACTGAGCTTGGTCGGATTTCGCAGATTCTGTCGACTTCATAATAGTCTCGCTGTTTGGAATCTTCTTAAAAACTACTGCGAGATGCAGTCAGAACTTCAGGCTATCCAGCTAGACGCTACACAGAATGTGAAGCAAAATGGTAGAGCTCGTTGGATGACTTGATTATTATAGGATACGTAGTCACGTGTTGTAGGATACGTAGTTACGTGTTATAGGATACGTAGTCACGCAAAACGCGTATCTAAGCAGAATTACTCAGTCTCTCTGGTGTAATCTGCTCTAATCTTGAGTCTCTTTTGCGACATCCTCAGAAAAACTAGAATGAGTTTTATGTTTAGTTAAGTGTGAATATCAGGTTTGGAGTTTGGGTGTTTCACTCCTTTTGCCTACCTTCGCAAGCAAAGTTGAAATAACTCACTTTGCATATAACACAAATCACAATCCTATGGAACTACTATCAAAGACTCGAGAAAGTCTAAAACAAAAGTCTCCTAACCAACACAGACAGAAGTACACGCCAGCGCCTAAACTCATCTCACTAGTGCTGTGTATGAGTGTACTGCTATTGGGAGCATGTCGTAAATCCCCTAAGCCTGT
This sequence comes from uncultured Porphyromonas sp., assembly GCA_900538385.1. Classification (GTDB taxonomy): domain Bacteria; phylum Bacteroidota; class Bacteroidia; order Bacteroidales; family Porphyromonadaceae; genus Porphyromonas. The sequence goes on along the minus strand of UWSO01000041.1, from coordinate 3,490 downwards.
CGAGCATACAGCTGATGAGGGCAATTTGACCATACAGCTAAACTGTTTGGGCGCAAATCTCAGAGCTGATGATAGCGATCCTATATCTGCTGTGGAGAGACTGGATCTATACTTTTTCTCTAGCGAGTTTGATGCAGCAGAGCGAACCATAGTAGAGCATCGTATCTTTAGCAAAGAAGAACTAGCGACAAACGAGCCCCTATCTATCTCGTTGCCTGTTGCTTCCTATTATTTGGTTGCGGTACTTAATGGTACTCCAATCATTCAAAATAAGTTTGCTCAAGGCGCATCATGGAGTAAGCTCTTTGAAACAAATTACACCCCCATAGACCTATACACAAAGTCGGAGAATAAGGTTACTTCTGTCGTATGGAGTAATGACCAAGGTCCCATACAAATTGCAGAGAGCGCTTTTCGTAAAGAGGCGTCACCAGTACAAGTCACACTCACACGAGCCATTGCTCGCATAAGATTGTTCGGTGAGCCTAAAATACCTCAGTATATGTCGATTGACTTGACCAATGGAGGAGTATTTATGGTCGGATGCCGAGCGAGTCAAGCTTTTTTGATGCGTGAGTTAGCGCCACTCATCGGAGTTGCTGGGAATGTTATGGAAAAGCCTGGAGACAAGTCTGACTTTGCTAGTCGATATGCATATTCGCCAGGTTATCAAGAAATTGCCAGCAGTAATAAGAGTAATTATCAGCCTCTTCTTAAGGCATATAGATTTGCAAACGAGACCAAGTCTATCTTAAATCTAGAGTCTCTTAAGCTGATTCCTAAGACAATCAACGACTGTGATCTAACTCAGAGCATGTATTATACTTCGGAGACGACTGTCGACCCCGCTCACTGTACTTATTACTTTCTTCCGGCCTTACTTATTGGCTATAAGCTTTATCCTAAGAGCTTGGATAAACTTGGTGACTTTAAGTCAGACGAGGGATGGGTTAGCTTCGGAGGTCGCTACTACCGTGGACGTGACTTTGTCCCTTATCTGAAAGCCATCTACAAACGCAACAAGTCAACGGGAAGCAGAAAACCTACAGTAACCGTACCAAATGGTTATCCTAAGAGTTTGCAGAATATATGCGAAGATTTTGTAGCTACGCATGGTGATCAAATGCTAATGACAAGTCCCGCATATCAGGGAGAGCTTTACCCTATTGACTTCAAAGGCTTGCGTTATTACCTACGGAGCTACAACTATTACTACCTACCTGTCGAACACGCACCAGAACAAGAAGGTTACGGGCATTACGGAATTGTTCGAAACAATGACTATCGTATAGAGGTCACTAGCATCTCTAACTTTGGAACACCGCTCTTGCTGAGACCGATAGATCACCCAGAAGCTTATACAACAAAGCAATCTATCAGCTCTACGTTGACCCTCGTTCCACTTACAGAGCACAATAACACAGCTGATTTGTAATCTAGCTTATCACCTTATATAATATAACGACCACGGGGAAGTTTCTAATTTTCCTCGTGGTCGTTTTTTCTGTGAAGACTTTTGAGACAGGGAGAATTGATTTCTTTCGTATATTTGCGACAGTGTTATTTCCTTTCCATAAGAGATCTGAGATACTTTGTCACAAGTCTCTGAGATTTTTTGTTCAGTTACCATATTCACTTAGTATCGCCTTATGCCTTTATCTACTGAGACCTTTTTAATTATTGGATCCGTTGTGATCTTTGTTGCGATCCTACTTGGTAAGGTAGGAGCGCGCTTTGGGGTGCCGGCCCTACTTCTCTTCCTGCTGACAGGAATGCTCTTCGGAGTGGATGGCATAGGCATACAGTTTAGCAATATGAGAGGTGTGCAGTCTATAGGGATTGTGGCGCTCTCAATTATCCTCTTTTCGGGAGGTATGGGTACCAAACTCTCGCAGATACGCCCTGTGATAGGCGAAGGTATTGCCTTGAGTACCATTGGAGTGTTGCTTACGACACTCTTTACAGGCCTGCTTATCTTCGGTGTGACGCACTACCTCTTTGCTTCGCTCACCTTTTCGTTGCCTATCGCCATCTTGCTAGCTGCTACGATGTCTAGTACTGACTCTGCATCGGTTTTTGCAATCTTACGTTCGCAGCGTGTGCATCTCAAAGAAAATCTAAAACCTCTTCTAGAGCTGGAGAGTGGTAGCAACGACCCGATGGCTTATATGATTACGGTCGCTCTCATCGGCTTTGTCATGGGCGGAGAGACCTCCCTATGGGGCGTGGCGGGAAGTCTCGTACTGCAGTTTTTCTTTGGTATCATAGGCGGCTTCCTCTTTGGGTGGCTATGTGTCAAGATGCTCAACAACTTGAACATACAGAATGAAGTTCTCTATCCCATTGCTCTGCTATGCTTTGTCATGATCACCTACGTGAGTACATGGTACATAGGTGGAAATGGTTACCTGGCAGTCTACATTGCTGGTATCTATCTGGGAAATAGTAAGATCACAGCACGAAAGTCGGTGTACGGCTTCTTCGATGGTATCACCTGGCTAGTACAGATTATACTCTTTATCATGCTTGGGCTATTGGTCAATCCAAGTGATATGCTTCCAGTATTGATCCCAACGCTACTCATTGCCGTCTTGATGATGTTTGTAGCCCGTCCACTAGCTTGTTTCGTGACACTGCTACCATTCCGCAACCTCTCCTTCAAAGCTCGTCTCTTCACCTCTTGGGTCGGTCTGCGAGGGGCTGCTCCGATTCTCTTTGCCACCTATCCCGTATTGGCCGAGGTGCCTCAGTCTAGTCACATATTTACCATAGTCTTTGTCATCACGCTGGTATCGCTCATCTGTCAAGGTATGACAATCACGCCTGTAGCTCGTGCGCTACACCTAGCGGAGCCCGCTCCTCCCGAAGGATACTTCATGGGGGTTGAGATCCCTGAGGAGACCAATACAAACATGGAGGAGCGAGTGGTCGTGGAGGAGATGTTGACCGAGGGGCATCTACTCAAGGATCTGGCACTTAATCCCGAAGAACTGGTCATTCTCGTACGTCGCAACGATCGCTATATAGTGCCTAAGGGTGGACTACACCTGCATCCTAATGATATTCTTCTCATCGTCTCTGAGCGTCGTGAGTCTGAGACAATGGTAGCAGATTTTCCAACTACAGACCTTTTCTCGCGCTTACGGAAAACGCTCGGACAGGTTACTAGCCGCAAGGCTAAGTGAAGACTCTAGGTGCTTTCGTATGGCAACTGGGCAAGAAATAGCTTAGCTGAAGCAATAAGGAGCGAAAAGTAGAGGAGTAAACACGGGCCATTTGTGTCAAGTTACACTTAAGATAGCTCTCTCTCAAATTTGTTCCTGATATGCGAGCTACTATTTGTTGCCTCTGAAGACTAGGGGACGACTCCTAGTTTGTGTCTCATATGCGAGCTAGTATTATAACCAGAAGGCTCAATCGCTGAATTAAGGCGGTCAGGGCTGACGCATTATACGGGGTAGGTTTACCTACGCCTTAATGAAGGATCTCG
>UWSO01000040.1 GCA_900538385.1 uncultured Porphyromonas sp. | reverse complement strand
AATTCTCCACCGAAGGAATGGAAATTTCTTCGGAAGAATCAAATGAAACTTCGGAGGAATGAAATGATACTTCGGAGGAAATGTTTCGCCCCTACGTGAAGAATAAAAAATAGCCACGTGGAGATTTGAGATTATCCACGTGGCTTTTTGATTTTTTCAGGGACGCACGATAGTGTCTAGTGGGTGGCGTCCGTTGTGTCAAGGGTTACGGTATCAAGCTATCAGAACAATCGGCTACACGTATCGCTGTACTACAACACTACAACGGACGCCTTTTCACTAGACACTAACCGTGCGTAACGACATCGGGCTACTCGTAGGTTAGAATCGGCGCTCGATGTCCCGTGCGCCTTGGCTACGGGTGGAGGAGGTGTCCTTGCCGTTGGAGAACTTGTAGGAGATCGATATGTAGAGCGTCGGAACGTCGTAGCGATTGTCGAAGGAGACGCTGTAGCCGTCGTACTGGCTCACCCCCTTGTAGTGCGAGGTGAGGAGGTTTAGTCCAGCGATGGAGAGCGCGAGCCGTCTATCCAAGAGGAAGTAGCTCATGCCGAGCCCCAGATTGTACTGCGGCTCCAGCGTGACGACCGTCGTCTTCTGCCGTCCCGTGTACTCGCCAGAGAGGAAGCCGGTCCAAGTGCGGCTCTCGTTGAAGGTAAAGTCCAGGTAGCCACTGACACCCCATTCACTGCCTGTCATCTTAGACGGGAGCTGTGGCAATGTGGAGGTATAAATGCTTCTGCCGTAGTATGCCTCAACGTTGGCACTCATCCAGCGGAGCTTGTCGAAGTAGTAGCCCGCCTCAGCTCCTAGGAAGAGACTGTTTTGCGCATTCTCCATCTGCGTATAGACCCGCTCTCCCTGCAAGGTCGAGATCGGTGTCATCAGCCGCAACCCTCTCCGCAGCCGTCCTCGGATAGATAAGGCTTGGTCAAAAGTGTAGCCAACACCCAGCAGGTAGCGCAGCTCAGGACGAAGCTGCGCATTCCCCTGATAAAAGGTGCGCTCATTGACCTGCCAGACGAAAGGGTTGAGGTCTCTAAACTTAGGCTCCACGATGGAGCTATTGACCGTGAGCGTCAGCTGATGCCTTGACGAGGGGGTGTAGCTGGTGTGTAGCATCGGGAGCCAGGCGTCATCGTAGCGGTCTAGCTCAGGGATCGTGGTCATCGCTTGCCCCTGCTGTGCCAAGTGCGACTTGACCCCGAGGTAGCGCACCCCTAGGCGCATCCACCATTGTTCGCTGAGGCGTAGCGTACCGCTGACGTAAGGCGAGAGACTCCACTCCTGCCAAACGATATCGTTGCGTTGCTGTATGAGCGGATGCGGACTCACTGCATCGTTGTGCGCTCGGTGATTGGCAGAGCTACTCCATGCACCCTTGAGACCAGTCTCTAGGAGATAGCGGTGGTCGCTGTCTAGATAAATAGCGTAGTCGCTGCTCAGGTGCGCCCCCGAGGTATGCAGGTTCCGCTCCTCACTATAAGCTAAGAAAGGGTCGCTCTGTGGCAATTCCTGGCCTACGTAAGTAGTCTGCGAATCGTTCCTTAGGTTAAAGTAGGATAGCTCACTCCAGAGCTGTCCGCCCCGCTCCCCGAAGGTTGCCTCCCAGTAAGCGGTCGCTGTGATGCGTGGCTCGGTAGCTAGGTAGCCGTTGCTATTCTCCACAACACGCTCTGGTGCACTCGGCTGCGTAGTCGTCTCCTGGCTATCGAAGACATTGCGGTACTTCTTCCTATTCCACGAGAGCGCCACGCCCAGTAGGCTTTTCTCCCCATAGGCGTACTGCAGCGTGCCACGCACACCCATATAGTCATAGCGCCCTACCGAGGGGGTGTAAGTGCGGTAGCGATAATCTTTCGCCTCGTAGGTGACATCCTCTAGATCGTCCGAGCCGTTGAAGTTGATAGAAGGAGCTATCGAGGCAAAGAGCCCTCGCCGATTGTAGAGCAGTGAGCCGTAGCCCCCGTAGCGGTAGTTATCCTTGTTGGCATACATGCCCTCAGTGCCAATCACCCCGCCCATATACTCCTTAAAGAGGGAGGAGGTGTGCAATATGATCATCGCCGTATTGCCGTCTGGGTCGTACCTGAGTGGTGGCTGCGTGATGACCTCCACACGGTCTATCAGCCCCGCATCGTACCCTTTGAGGAGGCCAGCAATCTCCGAGGCGTCAACACGCTGTAAGACGTTGCCTATCTTGACCAAGACCTGCTCCTTGCCTATGATACCGAGCTGGTTGCCCTTCACCTGCACCTTCGGGATATGCTTGAGCAAGTCTAGGGCATCGTTGCTGCGCTCTCGTATCTCGTGTACATCGACCGTAAAGCCGTCTGGCTGCGTTCGCACCCCAACGATCTGCCCCCGCACGACCACCGTCTGCAGCTCCTCGGCACTCGTCTCAAGGGTAATGGTGCCTAGGTCGAGTGGCTCGGCCGTGAGGCTAATCTCCTCCGTATGCATCGCATAGCCGAGGTAGCTCACGCCGAAGATGTACTTCCCAGCAGGCGCACGCATCGTAAAGCGCCCCGCAGCATCGCTCACAGCAAACTGCACGATCTCCTGCGTCTCCCGATCCTTCACGAGGAAGACAGAGGCTCCCTCGAGTACCCCCTCAGCATTTCTAATGGTTCCCGTGAGGACTCCCCCAGTCGTCTGTGCTGCGGCAGATAGTGCAATAAGCAGTAGAGCCATAACTAAGAGGGCTTTGCGGATAAGGCTTGATCTCATCATGTCGTGAAAGTTTAGTGTTTGCGCCGTAATTGATTCTTCTCTGGAATAAAGCAAAGATGACCTACAACTTCTTGTGTAGATAACTTGACTCTAATCTGTTTTTGTAAGGTCAATCGGCCTTTGCGTGCGAAGTTACAAAAAGCACAAATGGCAGTGCCCAACATCTTTCTTCTCTGACTAAAATCATCTATCCGACTAGAACAAACTGTCGTTAGCTCCTTAAGAGTCATTGCTTTCATAAACATCTAGCTCAATATGAACTAGTTGTATCTTATAGCTAGATCTACGGATACTATCGCGTTGTCGTATGGGAGGGGTAAAATTTGTACCTTGGCACTGTCAAACTTTTATATTACATTTTATGAAGCGACTTCTACTCCTTCCCGTACTCTGCTTGAGTATCCTAACCTCTATAGCGCAAGAGGCGACAGTCCGTCTGCTTGTCAAGCCCGATGCGACAGAGGTCACGTTTGTCTATCGCCTCGCTCAGCAAGGAGCGACCGCACAGATAGACCTAGGTGGCGGTGAGACCGCTACACTAGAGCAACCCGAAGCTGAGAAGCTACAAACCTTTAAGCACACATTTGCAAAACCCAGTAACACACAGCGCACTATTGCCATCTCGGCAGATCAGCTAGTCACACTACGCTTTACAAGTAGCAAAGCTATCTACGGTGTCACACAGATTGCAGCGCCCCTCCTAGAGCGCTTTAACTGTGACTACACACCCCTGATGGAGAGCGAAGAGCTAGACTTCTCCGCTTGTCCTAAGCTTGAGGAGATCACGCTCAATGGTGCCGAAGTGTCACGAGTCATCTTACCTCCCAATAGAAGCTTGCTCAAGACCTTCCAGTGGTCTACCCCGTTACTAGCGGGCCCCGATAGCAGACAGCTAAAGGAACTAGACCTATCAGGCTGCACAGCTCTGGAGAGTCTATCACTACAAGGGACCACGCTGCGCACCATAGATCTGACCGATACGCCTCTTCTCAAGCAGCTCGTCATCACAGGTCTCAGCAACAAGGCATATCCTCGTCAATTGATCGGGGGCAAGGCTTTGACTCATCTAGAGATGGTGACTCTGCAGTTCTGCGCCTTTACCTACGATATGCTTCCAGACCTCAACGAGACACCACTAGACAACTTTAAGGTCTCGAAGATGTACTTCGCTCATGTCGATCGCTCGCAGTATCGAGACATGACGGTCGATCTCTCCAACATGGCCTCTACTAAAGGTATTGCGCAGGCACCGACACCCACGACCTTCACATGGTTCTATAAGGACGCAGCCAATAAGTGGCAGCCCATACCTACCGACAAGGTGATAGCTGGCGACAAGCCTGGGGTCTACACCTTTGACGAGTCCCTGCTAGACCCTACCACGCACCAGATTACGGTACGTGCCAAGCTCTTTAATGCTGGCTATCCTGACTTAGCCTTCTACAAGGGAGGACTGCACACCTATAATATCACGCTACCTTACAAGCCCACCACGATGTCTCTATCTGTGACTACGGAGTCTCCAGGTCAAGATGAGGATGGCTATGACATTGATGAGATAGATCTATCTCTCCAGATAGCTGCAACTAAGGCTGAGACAAAGATCCAGATCGACTGGGGCGATGGTCAGCTTAGAGACTATACGATTCCCAAGGCTAAGGACCCTTTTACCGTATCCCAAACGGTAGACCTAGGGGCTAAGATCAAGCTTTATGGTCCCGTAACTCTCGTAGACGCTTCGGCCAGCAAGATAGTCGGAGTAGCTTTTGAGGATGCTGCAACAATTGAGACTCTTCGTCTCTCTCGCAACAAGATCGAGCAGATAGACCTCTCTCGTCTGCCCAACCTCAAGGAGCTACAAATCTCGGACAATAAGCTCGCCGAGCTGTCACTATCCGCTACCCCAAAGCTAGAGGAGCTGTACTGCGGATACAACAAGCTCACGCAGCTAGCTGTAGAGCGTACGCCCCTCCTGAGCGTCCTGAACTGCAACGACAATCAGATCACCTCCCTAGCTCTAGCATCTTTGCCTAAGCTGGAGATAGCTGTACTGAGTGGCAATGCCTTTGGCGAGAGTCTAGATCTCTCTGCCAATAAGAAGCTACGTGTACTAGACATTGAGAATTGTCAGCTCACTAAGGTAAAGCTCGAGAGCGAGTACCTAGAGCGCATCAAGGCTAATGGCAATAAGCTCACTGAGCTACAGCTCATCCCCTACGCTGGGCTGGCACTCAATCTTCATAGCCTAGACGTACGAGACAACAGCTTCACCGCTTGTAATCTCAACGACCTGCTCATACAGCTTCCCCCCGCAGGTGACACCAGCGAGGGCCTCTATCGAGTGCAGCTCAAAGGCACGCCAGGAGCTACGACCTACGACAAAGTTCTGCTCAATGGCTGGATCGCTGATAGCGAGAGCACTAGCGAAGGGTGTGAGACAGCGAAGATTTTTGATGCCTCGACGAAGCCTCATGGACATGCTTACATAGCAGTCGGTGACAAGAAGTTGAACTTTGCAGATCCTATCAGGAGGTCAGTAGGAGGCTCTATCGTACTGGTCCCAGACGAAGGCTATATACCCGATTACTGCAAGTGGGGTACGAGCAAGCTCACCGCACAAGATGAGGCTGGGACTATATACGTCTTCGTCCTGTCCAACAACGTCTTCGTCTCTTACGCCTTTAAGAAAGACACAGGCGTCGCTCCCGTGACCGACCATCCTAATGTTTGGGTGATTACTCCGACAGCTACGGGCTGGGATATAGAGACGCCCTACAGCCAGACGAGCTATGAGCTGTACGACCTAGCAGGACAGCTCCGATCACATGGCGTAACGGACCAGACTGGACGTCTCTCTTGCGAGCTCCCCGCAGGAAGCTATCTACTCTCTATCGCAGGAGCAACGATCAAGCTGATACGCTAAGCATCTAAATAGCTCCAAAGCAAGCGAAGCCCCATACTCCGACCCTGTGAGTATGGGGCTTTTACCTACACGCACTGAGTGTGTTGCACCTCACGAAAGCATCTACGCTATGATTTGCGGTGAGGTTAGGTTGTCGCTTTTTTGTACCTTTGGCTCTGCTAACTGAGTGCCATCGCAAATAAGGGCGACAGCACCAATTATATAGAAGTACATGCCTGCAATAAATCCAGAAAACATTATCCTCCCCGACTCAACGGCTCTCACCAAGGAGGAGATTGTCGATAGTATCGTCAACTTTAACCTAGCCGACACGCTCGGATCATGGGTCGACAAAGCACTTGACATAGGTATCCGCGTACTGCTAGCACTTGTCATATTTTATGTAGGTCGCTGGTTGATAGGTCTTATCATGAAGGGCGTCACCCGACTCCTGGACAGGCGTGTCGAGGCGCTTGGCTTGCGGCACTTCGTCCGATCGATAGCACGTGCTAGTCTTTGGGTGGTACTAGTTATTGTAGTGATCAACATCCTAGGCTTTGCCGCTGTCTCCTTTGCCGCCTTGCTCGCTTCTCTCGGTGTTGCCATTGGTATGGCACTTTCAGGGCAGCTACAGAACTTTGCTGGTGGTGCTATCATCCTGATCACGCACCCCTTCCGCATTGGCGACTACATCATCTATCAAGATGTAGAGGGTACGGTACAGGATATCGGTATCTTCCACACCTCTATCACAACTGTCGACAATACGAAGATCTACCTACCCAATGGTAATCTGAGTACTAACGTAATCAAAAACACCTCTGAGATGTCCACTAGACGGTGTCAGTGGAAGTTTCTCGTGGACTACGATGTACCGTTCGAGCGTGCTAAGAGCATTCTTCTAGCGGAGCTACTCAAGGATCCACGCATCCTACAGGATCAAGGTGTACTAGCCGTAATCTCTGATATGACAGAGAGCAACTATACAATTATGATCCGTGTATGGTGCGCTAATGATGACATGTGGGATCTCTTTTGGGACTTCAATGGTAGAGCTACCGAGCTCTTTGCTGGCGAAGGCTTCCCACGACCATACTCCAAGGTCGAGCTGCGTAATAGCACCCCATATAATAATAAAGAGACTGAGTCTCACGACTAGTCTCTTCTGTCTCGCTTTATAACTCTATTCATCGGCTCCTAGAGAGCCTATGTCTGATTCGTATGAATATATCTTTCAACTGGTTACAGCAATATCTACCTCGTCTAGAGGGTTACAATCCAACTGAAGTAGCGGAGACGCTCACGGCCATCGGTCTCGAGGTGGCTGGCGTCGAGCAGACGGAGTCTGTACGCGGCGGTCTGCGTGGTATCGTCATAGGACGCACGCTCACGTGCATCCCCCACCCCAACTCCGACCACCTGCACGTCTGCACGGTCGATCTCGGCGAGGAGGAGCCTGTGCAGATCGTCTGTGGAGCGCCCAATGTGGCTGCTGGTCAAACGGTCGTCGTCGCTACTGTCGGGACCACCCTATACGGCCCTGATGGCGAGCCTTTTAAGATCAAAAAGTCCAAGCTACGTGGCGAGCCTAGCATGGGTATGATTTGCTCGCAAGTCGAGATAGGCATGGGCTCTGACAGTTCTGGCATCTGGGTGCTAGACGATGAGACAGTGAAGCCTGGGACACCGGCGGCTGATTACTTCGACCTAGCCAGTGACACCGTTATAGAGATAGACATAACGCCTAACCGTGTCGATGCGACCTCGCACTACGGCGTAGCTCGCGACCTAGCGGCTTACTACTCCTATCGTGAGGGTAAGGTAATCCGTGCAGAGCGTCCTACCCTGACGAAGCCTCAGGCAGTCGATGCGAAAGCTCCTGCCATACAGGTCGAGATGGAGGTCTCCGCTGAGGACTGCCCCCGCTATCAGGGAGTGACCATACGTGGTCTGAAATGCGTCGAGAGTCCCGACTGGCTCAAGGAGCGACTCCAAAGCATCGGTCAGCGTCCGATCAATGCGGTGGTAGATGTGACCAACTTCGTCTTACACGAGATTGGGCAGCCACTACACGCTTTTGACGCTCAGAAGATTGCTGGCGGTAAGCTGCGCATAGCTCATCTACCCGCAGGCACGCCCTTTACCACACTAGATGGCGTAGAGCATAAGCTCACAGGCATGGAGAATATGATCTGCGACAGCCAGCTCACACCGCTCTGCATCGGAGGCGTGATGGGTGGACTCGACTCGGGCGTGACGATGGAGACGACAGACATATTTATAGAGGCTGCCAACTTCAATCCGACGATCACACGTCGAGCTGCTCGAAGCCACGGACTGAGCACCGACTCCTCCTTCCGCTTCGAGCGTGGGCTAGATCCCGAGGCGACCGACTGGGCACTCCAGCGCGCAGTCTCCCTCATTATGGAGATCTGCGGAGGTACATTAGCAGGTGAGACGGTGGATCACTATCGTATGCACCTGGATCCCGTAGAGTTGACGATCTCTACCGACTATGTCTCTCGGGCTATCGGTCGCAATCTGACGGCTGACCAACTACAACTCATCTTAGAGGCTCTAGAGATGTCGCCTAAGGCTGTGGAGGGTGATGCTTTTGCCATCTCTGTGCCTCGCTATCGTTACGATGTGACACGACCAGTGGATGTCGTCGAGGAGGTGCTTCGCATCTACGGCTACAATGCTGTCCCGCTATCGGGCTATGTGCATGCGAGTCTCTCTAAGCAGAGCGACCAAGACCATATTTATCATGCTCAGCTCAAGCTTTCGGAGCTACTCACAGGCTTTGGCTATCGAGAGATATTGAATAATTCGCTCACCTCTCGACAATACTTTGAGGGGCAAAAGGCTTTTGACCCTAACCAACTCGTACCGGTAGAGAATCCGCTGAGCCAAGAGCTCAACGTGCTACGCCCCACCCTGCTCGTGGGCGGTCTAGAGACGATCTCTGACAATGTACACCGCAAGCAACCCTACTGCGCACTCTATGAGTGGGGCAACGTCTACCGCTACAAGCAAAACGACCAGGCGACTACTCCCCTAGACCAGTACACCCAAGCCCACAGACTAGGCTTGTGGCTCTCGGGCACGCTCATGCCCAACAGCTGGACGACCCCAGGCGAAGCTACCTCTCCCTACATGCTACGAGGGGTGGTCGAGAAGCTCCTAGCGCACATGGGCTTTACTACAGAAGACTACTCGGTAACTACACCAGCCGAGTGCCATGACCTATGGAGCGACGTAGTCTGCTACACCGATCGAGAGGGCAAAAGCCTCGCCTACGTAGGTGTCGTGAGCAACTATTGGCTCACCAAGAGCGACATCAAGCAGCCGGTTTACTATGCAGAGCTATACAGCGACACATTGATGGCACATCTACTACAGCACAAGGTGGTCAGCACGGAGCTGAGCAAGTACCCAACGGTGAAGCGTGACCTAGCACTCCTCATTGACAACAACATCACCTACGAGGCATTAGCTCGCACCGCCAGCAAGGCCGAGCGCAAGCTACTTCAGCGTATCGAGCTCTTTGACGTTTACACAGGCAAGGAGCTACCTAAGGGCAAAAAGAGCTACGCCTTGAGCTTCTACCTACGCGACGACAAGGGCACTCTACGAGACGCACAGATCGATGCCGCTATGAAGCGCATCTGGCAAGCCATCGAGCAGGAGTACCACGCCACGCTACGCTAGACTAGTCAATACAATCATCAGACATATAAATCAACTAACATAGTTAAGTATCCAATCCAATCATGGGAAGAGCATTTGAATATCGTAAAGCACGCAAACTAAAGCGTTGGGGCAACATGGCTCGTGTATTCACGAAGCTAGGCAAGGAGATCACCATTGCCGTTAAGGCTGGCGGTCCCGATCCTGACACCAACCCACGACTACGCGTCCTCGTCCAGACGGCAAAGAAGGAGAACATGCCTAAGGAAAACGTAGAGCGTGCTATCAAAAAAGCTACCGACAAGGACAGCAACACCGACTATAAGGAGATGAACTATGAGGGCTACGGTCCGCATGGCATCGCCATCTTTGTAGAGACAGCAACAGACAATACGACCCGCACGGTCGCCAACGTACGTAGCTACTTTAATAAGTTCGGAGGCAACCTCGGTACGACTGGTAGCTTGGAGTTTCTCTTTGATCACCGCTGCGTCTTCCACGTTCAGCCCAAGGAGGAGGTAGACCAGGAGGAGCTGATCCTAGACTTGATCGACTATGGCGTAGAGGATATGGAGCAAGACGAGGAGGAGTGGGTCATCGAGGGCGACTTCTCTCAGAATGGTGCTCTCCAAGCCAAGCTCGAGGAGCTAGGATTTGAGATTAGCTCGGTCGAGTTCATCCGAGTACCCAACGATACACGTCCTGTCACAGCTGAGGAGCGCGAAGAGCTCAATAAGCTCATCGAGAGACTCGAAGAGGATGAAGATGTGCAGAACGTCTTCACCAATATGGAGGACGAAGAGGAGTAATCGGCTCCTCGACCCTCCCCATAGCTCCGCACGGCCCTTTATTTCCTTTCTTACAGCAGATATACTGTAGCACTGTTGCCCTTTATTTAGCGCACGAACCCCTTTAGCACATGCAGCACATACGTAACTTTTGTATCATAGCTCACATTGATCACGGCAAGAGTACCCTCGCCGATCGCCTTCTGGAGTACACAGATACCGTCCAAAAGAAAGATCTGCAGGATCAAGTCCTCGACAATATGGATCTAGAGCGTGAGCGTGGCATCACGATCAAGAGCCACGCCATACAGATGTCCTATACCAAGGATGACGTAGAGTACACGCTCAACCTGATTGACACGCCAGGACACGTGGACTTCAGCTACGAGGTGTCTCGCTCCATAGCTGCATGTGAGGGAGCGCTGCTCATCGTAGACGCTTCGCAAGGGATACAGGCGCAGACCATCAGCAACCTCTACATGGCGATCGATCATGACCTGACGATCATACCAGTGGTCAACAAGATCGACCTGCCTGGTGCTTCTCCCGAAGAGGTGCAGGACCAGATTGTCAGCTTGCTGGGTGTAGATCCAGACGAAGTGCTCTTTGCCAGTGGTAAGACGGGACAAGGTGTCAACGAGATCCTGGATGCCATCGTAGAGCGTGTGCCAGCCCCTGTGGGCGACCCTGAGGCTCCGCTTCAAGCGCTCATCTTTGACTCCGTCTTCAACCCCTTCCGTGGCATCATTGCTTACTATAAGATTGTCAACGGCTCTATAGCCAAGGGCGACAAGGTCAAGTTCATCAATACAGGCATGGAGTACGATGCCGATGAGGTGGGCGTGCTCAAGCTCGACATGATGCCTAGAGATAGGGTCAACACGGGCGACGTGGGCTACATCATCTCTGGTATCAAGACCAGCAAAGAGGTCAAGGTAGGTGATACGATCACACACATACAGCGACCCGCCTCAGAGGCTATCGCGGGCTTTGAGGAGGTCAAGCCGATGGTTTTCGCTGGTGTCTACCCAATTGACACAGAAGACTTTGAGGACTTACGCGCTTCGCTCGAGAAGCTACAACTCAATGATGCTTCGCTCACCTTTACACCTGAGAGCTCGGCAGCACTAGGATTCGGCTTTCGCTGTGGTTTCCTTGGTCTGCTCCACATGGAGATCGTTCAGGAACGTCTCGACCGTGAGTTCAATATGAACGTCATCACGACCGTACCTAACGTCTCCTACCTTGTTTACGACAAGAAGGGTGGCGTGACCGAGGTGCACAACCCGTCCGGTCTACCCGATCCGATGCAGATCGATCATATTGAGGAGCCGTACATACGAGCCACGATCATCACAGATACCGCCTACATCGGTCCTATCATGACGCTCTGTCTCGACAAGCGCGGTATCCTCATCAAGCAGGAGTACATCAGTGGCAACCGTGTCGAGATCTACTTCGATCTGCCTCTCGGTGAGATCGTCATCGACTTCTATGACAAGCTCAAGAGCATCTCACGAGGCTACGCTTCCTTTGACTATCATCTGAGTGATTTCCGCCCCTCTAAGTTGGTCAAGCTAGACATCCTCCTCAATGGCGAGCCCGTCGATGCGCTCTCGACGCTGACGCACTTTGACAATAGCGTTCCCTTCGGTCGCCGTATGTGCGAGAAGCTCAAGGAGCTGATCCCGCGCCAGCAGTTTGATATAGCTATCCAAGCCGCCATCGGTGCTAAGATCATCGCTCGTGAGACGGTCAAGGCAGTTCGCAAAGATGTGACTGCCAAGTGCTACGGTGGTGATATCAGCCGTAAGCGTAAGCTACTAGAAAAGCAGAAAGAGGGTAAGAAGCGTATGAAGCAGATCGGCAACGTGGAGATCCCGCAGAAAGCTTTTCTCGCTGTCCTCAAGCTCGACTAAAGCGCTCCACAGCTCATTTTATCTCCAAAGCCTAGGCTCCCGTCTAGGCTCCTTAGTTGTCCCCTAGACGTAGCAATTCACCTAGCCAAACGAACTAACTCATGCCACCCCTAAAAACTACACAGCAGAAGCAGCTCCGTAAGCCACAAGCCTCGCTCGATCGCACGACCGAGGGACGTGTGCCACCTCAAGCGACAGACATTGAGGAGGCTGTACTAGGCGCCATACTACTGGAGAAAGAGGCTTTCTCTGAGATCAGCACGATCCTGGAGCCCGAGAGCTTTTACGTCAATGCGCATCAGACCATCTTTGAGGTCATGCGCGACCTCAGTCTAGAGGAGCAGCCCATAGACCTGCACACGGTCAGTCAGAGACTACAGCGTGAGGGCAAGCTGGATCAGGTCGGGGGAATGCCCTTTCTTGTTGACCTAAGCAATCGCGTCATCAGTGCGGCCAACCTAGAGTACCACGCCATGATTGTGGCGCAAAAAGCGCTGAGCCGCAATCTGATCAAGTTCTCGACCGAAGTACTCACCTCTGCGTACGAAGACTCCATCGACATCGAGGATCAGATGGAGACCGCTGAGGGTGCTCTCTTTGCACTCTCGCAGAAGCATCTACGCAAGGATGTGCAGCCTATTGATGCCGTTCTCAAGATTGCTATCGATGACATCAAGGCTGCAGCCAATAGTGCCGAGGGTATCAGCGGTATCTCTTCAGGCTTTGACGGCATCGATGCGATGACCGCAGGGTGGCAGAAGTCAGACCTCATCATCATCGCTGCGCGCCCCGCTATCGGTAAGACAGCCTTCGTCCTATCGATGGCTAAGTACATCGCTGTGGACAATAAGATACCCGTTGCCCTCTTTAACCTTGAGATGAGCAGCGTGCAGCTAGTCAAACGTCTCATTAGTAACGTCTGTGAGCTTCCTGGCGAAAAGCTCAAGAGCGGTCAGCTCGAAAACTTTGAGTGGACGCAGCTTGATGAACGTATCAGCGTCTTGGAGAATACGCCCCTCTACATTGACGATACGCCCAGTCTCTCCGTCTTCGAGCTACGTACTAAGGTGCGCCGTCTCGTACGAGAGCACGACATCAAGATCATCATCATCGACTACCTCCAGCTGATGAACGCTAGCGGTATGAACTTTGGCAACCGTGAGCAAGAGGTCAGTACCATCTCCCGCTCGCTCAAGATGCTTGCCAAGGAGCTGGACATACCCATCATCGCCCTCTCACAGCTCAACCGTGCTGTCGAGCTACGCAAGAATGATAGCGGTACGAATAGTAAGGTGCCACAGCTCTCCGACCTACGTGAGTCAGGAGCTATCGAGCAGGATGCCGATATGGTTTGCTTCCTACACAGACCCGAGGTCTATGGGATTATGCAGGATGACAACGGAGATACAAAAGGTATCGGATACTTCATCATTGCCAAGCACCGTAACGGACCGATCGGCGATGTGCGTATCGGATTTCGTGGCGAGTTTGCCAAGTTCTACCCACTCGAAGAGGCTAACATGCACTACACCTCTCAGATCAATGGAGCCAAAGCTAGACAGACGCCATCGGCCACACCTGGTGTCATGCCAGGTGCCGAGGCCGGTAGTCCCTTTGGGCAAAACTTTAACGTTGATGCCTCAGACTTTAATCCGATGGCCACTGATGACGAAGAGAGCGACTTCCCCTACTAGCACAGAGCGTACCCGACCACACCTGACGCTGTCGCTCCTTCTGACAGCTTAAAACGAAGAGAATACTCAACTGCATCGAGCGGTTGAGTATTCTCTTCGTTTATATGAGTAGCTCTTCTATCGAGAAAGGACTACTTCTTCTTCGGAGCCTTTTGGACTACCTGGAACTCTAGGTAATACGCATTTTCGCCATCTACTTTCGTACAGTAGATAGATCCCCACATTGGACCTTCTGGGAACTGCTTCATATTGTACCCCTCGAAGTTAAGCTGTCCGCTCTTATACGTTGATGGTTGCAAATTCTCTGTAAAGCCGTAGAGAGTCAGGAGATCTCGGAGTACTTTGATATCCTCCTCAGAGCCTTCATGAGCAGCCTTGACGACATCCTTCTTAAAGACAGGTCTCGTCCAGCAGTCAAAGTATATATCATCCTTCTTCATATAGTGATAGAAGAGTTCTATAATGAAGCGGTCGTCTGTATAGTTGCCGTTTTCGTCCTTAGGCGCCGTCATGCGAATCATGTTATGACTATGTCCATCTTCATCGTCATGATCCTCATCCTCCTCACCATCCTCGTAACTATAAAGCACCCAGCCATACTTCTCATTGGCAGCGATAAGCTGCTTATGACTATCCTTGCTTACAGCTAGATCAGGGAAGAAGGGTATATATATCGGAGAGATTGTTTTGTCTGGACTGTTTAAGCCGATGTAACGATCCTCTGGGCCTGCATATGGGTTAACAACAGTCACGTTGACCGACTTGGTTTGATCCTTAGCAACTACCGTGATGACAGCCTCGCCACCCTTGACACCAGTCACCACACCCTTATTGTCCACCTTGGCTACCGACTCATCAGAGGAGGTACAGCTGTAGGCAACCCCACTAGGCTTGGTTATGATAGTCAGCTGTTGCTGCTCACCGACTTTTAGCCGTATATTCTCAGGCTTTACACTTAGCCGGACGTTGTCGTTAGTCGGTTCCTTGTCCTTGTTGCAAGCTCCAAGGAGCGTTAGCGTGGCCAGAGCCACTAAGAGCATACAGATCTTTTGTTTCATAAGAGAGTTTGTGTTGCTTAGCATTATATGATTAGTAGTAGGGCAAAGGTACCGCTTTTACATCAGATACAGTTTGAAACTCTGCTGAGAATAGTGGAAATTCAATAGTGTCCTAAACGTTTTTGGCGGGAGAAGGGTGTAAGATAGCTGTCAAGCGGGTCAATCGCCCCTTGACATTTGCGGTAAAAACGGGGGTATCCCCCCTATGCTATTTCGGGCTCGTCTGGAGGCGGTGGAAACGGCTCATTTATCCACTGAAAGAGGTCGATTTTGGTGAAAGTGTTGAGTCTCAAAGAGGCTGTTAAGTTGGAGAGACTCCAGGGGTGTTTTGCTATTCGCTTGAGATATTGAAGTAGGAGAATCGTAATCAAAGCCGTTCAAATCTGAATCTCAACAGCGTTTTGAGAGGTTCCTAGAAAACTCTTGATGTGCAGGTTTTGCTTGAGCTTTCTAAAGAAGATCTCAATCTTCCAACGTGAACGATATAGTGCTGCAATAGTGCTGGCTGCGTGCTTAAAGTCATTGGTATACAGATCAATCGTATAGCCTCCTTGAACATTGTAGATGCCTATCCTACGAATCTTCTTAGGGTACTTGCTTC
>UWSO01000039.1 GCA_900538385.1 uncultured Porphyromonas sp. | reverse complement strand
TTAAGTGCCAGATAAGCTATAGGGGTACTTCACCAACCATTTTGACCTTTACGCCGAACTTTTTAGTTCCAAACGAGGAACAACTTTTGGAACTCGTATCTATTACTAAGCCAGTACGATACGAACGAAAGAAAGCTCAGCCATCCAGGTAGGACGACTGAGCCTTCTATTTCTCGATAAAGAGGACTTACGCTGTGTGCGTTACTGGCTGATGGTGTCGCGGATGATCTGTGCAACCTGCGAGACGCAGAGCTTGAGGTCGTCGTTGACCACAGTATGATCAAACTGCTCGGCAAAGTTGATCTCATACGAAGCACGACGCATGCGCTCCTCGACCAGCTCGGGGCTCTCAGTGCCTCGAGACTCAAGCCGGCGACGTAGCTCCGCAAAGGTGGGTGGCATGAGGAAGATGCTGACGACCTTGTCTCTGTAAGCCTCTTGGATGCGCATCGCCCCAACGGCATCGACGTCAAAGAGGATGTTGCGCCCCATACTAGCTAGCCGATCGACCTCGCTGCGGAGCGTGCCGTAGTACTTGCCTGGGTAGACCTCCACATACTCGACGAGGCGATCCTCGGCGATCAACTGTTTGAACTGCTCAGGCGTGTAGAAGTAGTACTCCACACCATGCTGCTCATTGCCTCGCGGCGAACGGCTCGTGGCGGATATGCTGAAGGAGAGTCGCAGGCTCTCGTCTTGCATGAGCTGCTGGATGACGGTGCTCTTGCCAGAGCCTGAGGGAGCAGAGATAAGGATGAGATGTGACATAGCTTTTGGCGCTTAGTTTTTATAGTACGTTGAGGACTTGCTCCTTGATCTGCTCTAGCTCGTCTTTCATTTGGACGACGAGCTGCTGCATGGCAGCGTTGTTGCTCTTAGATCCGAGCGTGTTGATCTCACGCCCCATCTCCTGAGCGATGAAGCCGAGCTTCTTGCCCCTAGAGGGATCGGGATCGCCGGTCTGGGCTAGCACCTCACGGAAGTAGCGAATATGGTTGGCAAGCCGGTTCTTCTCCTCGCTGATGTCTAGCTTCTCGATGTAGTAGATGAGCTCCTGCTCTAGCCTAGCCTCGTCATACTGTATGGAGGTGAGCTGGGCTAGTCGCTCCTCGAGCTTGCTCCGAAGGTCTGTGATGCGACTCTGCTCGTAGGGATCGACCTCTGCGAGTAGGGCCTCGATGCGATCTAGCTTCTCCACAAAGATGCGCTCGAGCGATGCGCCCTCTTGCTCTCTAAAAGCGTTGAACTGATCAACCGCCTCCCCGATAGCTTGGCTCAGTAGCTGCATATCTTCGTCAGTGAGAGGAGTCTCGCCCTGCTCTACGATGACGCCTGGGTAGCTGAGCAAGAGACGTGTCAGATCTTCGGGCTGAGGCATACCTTCGGCCTCTATGGCACTATGGATCTGATCGTAGTAAGCATGGAGGAGAGGCGCATTGATCTGTACTTGAGGAGAGGTGCCTAGCGAATTGTCGGCCGTACGAATGGTCACATCGACCTTGCCTCTAAAGAGTGCGGGGATCAAGATGCCACGAAGCTCTATCTCTCGGTCTCGTAGGATGGAGGGAAGTCGGAGCGAGAGGTCGAGCTGCTTGCTATTGACGGAGCGAATCGAGACCTCGTAGGTGACACCCTCTAGGAGTAGCTGACTGCTACCATATCCTGTCATGGAGTAAATCATAGTCTTACGCTGTGTGGGGGATCAAAGCAAAGGTAGCGTACACACTACCCTACTGCGATCTTGTTGACTTTTGGGAATAGCTAAAAGGGGCAAAGCTTTTTGCCAAAGCCTGCCCCTATATGATGATGCCTAGGCGTTGCGCCCGTGACAATTCTTATACTTCTTACCACTACCGCAAGGGCAAGGGTCGTTGCGACCGATCTTCTTCTCCTTGACGATAGGCTGAGCCTTAGGCTGTGAAGCCTGTGTGGCGGCCTCTCCAGCTTGACGCTGAGCCTCCTGCTGACTGGCGATCTCGTCCTTGGTCTCACGGTACTGGCTACGGTCTGTGCGTCGCTCGGTCTGAGCCTCACGAACGGAGAGACTAGAGCCGGTCTCATCATTCTCGGGTAGCGGTATGCGACCACGCGTGAGGATGGTAGCGGTCTTGCGGTTGAGCCCGTCAAGCATATCGCTAAAGAGGTCGTAAGACTCTAGCTTATAGATGAGGAGTGGATCCTTGTTCTCGTAGCTAGCGTTTTGCACAGAGTTGCGCAGCTCGTCCATCTCACGGAGGTGCTCCTTCCAAGCGTCATCAAGGGTGTAGAGCATGATCGTCTTGTGAAACTCCTTGACGATGCTCTTGCCCTCGGTGCGATCAGCCTCAGCTAGGTCGCAAGGGATGTTGTACACCTTATTACCATCTGTGATCGGTATGATGATGCGCTTGAACTTGTCGCCCTGCGTCTCGTAGAGGTTGTGCAGGATCGGATAAGCGACCGTGGCGATCTTCTCGCCCTTGTGGTTGAGTGCCTGATAGACTGTCTCAAAGGTTTTGTCGACCACCTCATTTGTATGGGTTGACTTGAAGGCTTCAGGTGTCAGCTCTGTCTCTACGGCTAGCACCGAGAGGAGTTCGTTGCGGAAGCCCTCGTAATCGTCCGCCTCCTTATTCTTATTGACAATCGCCTCGGTCACATCGTAGAGCATGTTGAGCACGTCCATACCAATGCGCTCGCCCATCAAGGCGTGGCGACGCTTCTCGTAGATACCCTTACGCTGTGAGTTCATCACGTCATCGTACTCTAGGAGGCGCTTACGGATACCAAAGTTGTTCTCCTCGACCTTCTTCTGAGCGCGCTCTACAGAGTTGCTGAGCATCTTATTCTCAAGCGCTTCACCCTCTGCAAAGCCCATACGATCCATCAGCGAAGCAATACGATCACTCGCAAAGAGTCGCATCAAGTGATCCTCTAGCGAGATGAAGAAGACAGAGCTGCCAGGGTCTCCCTGACGACCTGCACGACCACGCAACTGTCTATCCACACGACGTGACTCATGTCGCTCAGTACCGATGATGGCTAGTCCACCAGCCTCTCGCACCTCTGGCGAGAGCTTGATATCGGTACCACGACCAGCCATGTTGGTCGCGATGGTTACGGTGCCAGCTTGACCAGCCTGAGCAACGATTTCGGCCTCCTTCTGGTGTAGCTTAGCATTGAGCACCTGGTGGGGGATCTTGCGTAGCGAGAGCATACGACTGAGCAGCTCACTGATGTCGACAGAAGTGGTACCTACTAGCACTGGACGACCAGCCGCTATGAGGCGTTCGATCTCCTCGATGACTGCGTTGTACTTCTCGCGAGCCGTCTTGTAGATACGGTCGTTCTGATCATCACGGATGACGGGGCGATTAGTCGGGATGACCACCACATCAAGCTTGTAGATGTCCCAAAACTCTCCCGCCTCCGTCTCAGCCGTACCGGTCATACCCGCCAGCTTGTGATACATACGGAAGTAGTTCTGCAGGGTAATGGTCGCAAAGGTCTGCGTAGCTGCCTCGACCTTGACGCGCTCCTTAGCCTCGATAGCTTGGTGCAGACCATCTGAGTAGCGACGACCATCCATAAGACGACCCGTCTGCTCATCAACGATCATTACCTTATTGTCTATCACCACATACTGATCATCACGCTCGAAGAGTGCGTAAGCCTTAAAGAGCTGATTGACCGTGTGGACACGCTCGCTCTTGATGGCATAGTTGGTGATTAGCTCGTCCTTCTTAGCAGCATACTCAGAGGGAGCTAGCCCCTCACCCTCCAGCTCTGCCAGCTGAGAGGCAATGTCTGGGAGGACAAAGAAGGAGGCATCCTCCGCGCCCTTCGAAAGCATCTCAATACCCTTGTCGGTGAGGGTGATGCTATTCATCTTCTCATCGATGACGAAGTAGAGCGGATCGGTGACGATGTGCATCTGGCGCATGTTCTCCGCCATATAGATCTCCTCGGTCTTGAGCATAGAAGCTTTGATGCCTGGCTCACTGAGGTACTTGATGAGAGGCTTGTACTTAGGTAGTCCCTTGAAGACCCGGAAGAGGAGTAGGAAGCCCTCGTCTACCTCTTTCTTGTCCTCGCTCGCTATCTTCTTCTTTGCCTCTACGAGCAACTTAGAGGCCAAATCTTTCTGAACATTGACCACCTTCTCGACGTTGGGCAGGTACTCCTCAAAGAGCTGATCCTCTCCCTGAGGCGTGGGACCAGATATGATTAGAGGCGTACGGGCATCATCGATAAGGACAGAGTCCACCTCATCCACAATAGCGTAGTTGTGCGGACGCTGAACGAGGTCTGAGGGCGCTGTTGCCATATTGTCTCTCAGGTAGTCAAAGCCGAACTCATTGTTCGTACCGAAGGTGATGTCTGCATTGTAAGCCTGACGTCGTCCCTCACTATTAGGCTTGTGCTTGTCGATACAGTCGACGCTCAGCCCGTGGAACATATAGAGCGGTCCCATCCACTCGGAGTCACGCTTAGCCAGATAATCATTGACCGTGACCACATGGACACCATTGCCTGGTAGCGCATTGAGGAAGACAGGCAGGGTAGCAACGAGTGTTTTACCCTCACCAGTCGCCATCTCGGCTATCTTACCCTTGTGCAGTACGACACCACCGATGAGCTGTACATCGTAGTGTACCATATCCCAAGTGATCTCGTTGCCACCTGCGACCCAATGGTTGTGGTAGATCGCCTTGTCGCCATCGATCTCCACGAAGTCGTGATCTATCGACAGATCTCTATCCATCTGCGTGGCAGTGACGACGATCTGCTCATTATTGGCAAAGCGTCGTGCGGTCTCCTTGACAATAGCAAAGGCTGTGGGGAGGATCTCGTCGAGCTTGACCTCGATCTTCTCTAGCACGTCCTTCTCTATCTTATCAATCTTAGACCAAGCCTCCTCACGGGCATCTATGTCGAGATCTTCGATGCCCTCTTTGAGTTTAGCAATCTCTGCACGCTCCGAGGCGACATACTCGTTGATCTCGTTGCGCAGCTGCTGTGTGCGATCTCTCAGAGCATCATCGCTGAGAGCCTGTATGGAGGATTCGACCTCCTTGATTTTCTTAATGTAGGGTGTTATCTCCTTGAGGTCTCGCTGAGACTTACTACCAAAGAGCTTTGTGATGATATTACTGAGAGCCATAAGTGGTTAATTATTTCTGATTGAATAAGGTAAAGAGTGGCGTGCCGTCAGCACTCATCGGCTGAGGGACACAGAGTAGGTAAGCTAGTGAAGGGGCGACAGCGTCATAGGATATAGGCTCCGCAAGCCTCTGCGAAGCTACTCCAGGAGCCATCAAGATAAAGGGAGCTGATACATGTCGCTGTCTCTGATGCTCGGCACCCTGCTTCTCTCCCGCCACCTCTGCAAAAGGAGCTAGAGCAAGTAGCACATCGCCCGCATAGCTACGGTAACTATGCGAGTACAGAGGCTTAGCCCAGGCAGGCTGTGATAGACCCATCTGTAGTTGATATGCGGGGATTGCCCCAATGACACCTTCCATCTCGGATACAAATGTAGCAAGATTATTGCTCATATCCTGCATATCTACCTTCTTATCTGCTATCTCCTTCTTATTTAGGTGGAGCGTCTGATGACTGTAGGCGATGACCCACTCGTTGCGTCCATAGATTGCAGAGAGGTAAAGATTAGCCAGTGCAATACACTTAGCAGGGTCAAAGGTGACGACCGAGCGACGAGAAGGAGCCTTCGGCTGAGCCAAGCTAGCAACAGGGACTCCAATGATATTGAGCGCATAATGGTCTGCACCATACAACTCTTGCAATAGAGTGGTGATCTGATGTACCTGCTCATTGAGCCGAGCGTAAGCATCTTGCTGCTCTAGCGAATAGTCCGCATAGGCTACCCCACGAGCGCCCACCTCTAGGTCTAAGACCATAACGATGAGCGTAGGCGACGTACGACGCGCTTTGTGAGCGTAGCGTATGAACTCCTTCGATAGGTCCGTGATCGCATCATTGGCAAAGGGCGAGGTCAAGAGGTCGCTCATGCGCCAAGCACCTTCGAAGGTGTGAGCAAAGCTACCCTCCTTCGCGCCTTTCGAGAGAGGCTTCCAGACAGTCGGTGTAGTGCGTCCGCCCAGCATGCGCTGCTCATTGTTTGCCTTGAGAGCCAAGGCAGGCAAACCTCCGTAGAAGTTGGTCGTAGCCCACCAGCCGCTATGCTTATCGATCCATATAGCTCCCTCGGCATCATGTCCCGCCACAGCAATCGCGTCGTTGGCATGGCTCGCTATGGCATAGACAATCGCATCGCCTTGCGAAGAACCTCTGAGTACGTCTGTGAGGAGTTCGCTACGCAAGGCACCTGCGGGAGCTAGCTGCTCTGCGCTGTTGATGCCTCGATAGTCTCTATTGGCAAAGGTAGACTCCGACCGCTGCGTCACCGCATCATACAGCTCAGCTTGGTACACACCATGTATCTCCGGCATAGCGCCCGCAGAGAGCGAAGCTAGCTGTGCCACCTCGTCTAACAATGGGTATGGATAGCGAATGTCAGGCGCTACCGTTCCCTGCTTCATCACCCAGTTTAGACCATTGCCACCCCACCCTGCTCGATAACTATCCAGCAGGTCGGTGCGTAGTCCCTTGACATAGATCTGCACCAGTATGTCAGGTCTCATGCGCTGTGCCGATAGTGCCAGCGGTAGCAGACAACTTAATGTGAGGAGTAGATAGCGAATAGGTCTCATTTGCGCTGTGTTTGTCTTTTAGAAGAGGTCAGATAGGCTACCGAAAGAAGTGCCGAGTTAATAGCGAGCAAGATGATGGGCAGCGAACTGGTCTGCACAGCACAGGCGACCAAGATCAGGAAGACCGCTACTGCCAAAGCATTTGCCGAGTGGAAGTACCGTGCGATGCGCTGAGCTTTGCCTCCCCTACCCAAGGCAAACCAAGCCAAGAGCAATAGCGGATGAAAGACCAGCAAGTTGTAGTTAGGATCGGTGCAAGGATGTATCGAGACGAAGGTTAGGAAGCTCAAGATGAAGCCGGCACAAGCGTAAAGCGTCATCCAGAGCAGCGTCCAGTAGCGGCTACGACACAAGTAGCACAGTACGCCCGAGATGACCAATAGAAGCGACATCCATAGGACAGGATCTTGCCACCAGTGAGCCACTGGCTGTGGAGCTGGTGTCGGTGTCTCATAGACTACCCTATTGCTCACGAGAGGCTTCGTCCCTGTCGGAGAGACCAATGTCGCTTGCTGCAAGAGACGATCCATCTCCATCGGTAGGAAGAGCCGATCCTCGACCGTCATGATCGTGTCGGCAGGCGCTCCCAAGGCTAGCTGAGTACCGAGGCGATACCACTGATGATAGTCCGCATAGGCATCGATAAGAGTGCGTAGCGACTCTTCTCTCGCCACTTGAGGCAGCTCTATGCGCCATCCCTTAGGGAGGGTTTCCTTGACAATAGAGTATGGTCGTGTAGCACAGTTATCAAA
This sequence comes from uncultured Porphyromonas sp., assembly GCA_900538385.1. Taxonomy (GTDB): domain Bacteria; phylum Bacteroidota; class Bacteroidia; order Bacteroidales; family Porphyromonadaceae; genus Porphyromonas. The sequence goes on along the minus strand of UWSO01000039.1, from coordinate 8,059 downwards.
GGCGAAGTTGTAGAGGTAGTACTTATTCTCCTCTTTGATGTTCCACGCTAAGTAGCTGCGTATCGCTTCTTCCTGCTCAGGAGAGAGGTCTAGCTCCAGCTCGTAGATGTTTTGCCCATAAGCATGGTAGCGGTAGAGGAAGTAGTCCCACTGCTCCTGCTGGACAAAGTAACCGTCCGTCTCACCCTTGATAAACTTCGTGTAGAAGCCTGGCTGGTCAAAGTCAAAGACCCCGTAGTTGTACACATAGTCGTCCTCTAGGTCCTCTAAGCTACGCACGCGCATCGCTGCGTGTCCATAGATTGTGTAGGCATCTGCCTGCGAGGGCGTACAGAGTAGTATACTGATACGATGATACCCATCGGCAGTCGCACCAATCAGTGAGTCTGTACTGAGCGGTTCCTGCGCCGAGGCTGTGCTGCTCAGAGCGATACAGAGCGATGCTATAAGTAGTGTGAGTCTAGCCCACAGAGCGTTCATTCGTACCATACGATTAGCGGTCTTTGTTACCCATATATTAAGGTATAGGAGATGCTTACTCAAGCATCTCCCTATACTTCTTGTCTATAGCCTTACGATCGGCTTCCGTCGGATTAAAGTGCTCCGACTGGGCCAATTGGTCGATCAGTTTCTCATCCTCAGCAGAGGTCTGCTGTGGAATGAAGACATTCACATTGACCATCAGGTCGCCACGTCCATAACCCTGTACCGAGGGAAGACCCTTGCCACGCATACGGAGCACCTTGCCGGGCTGCGTACCTGGCTCTATCTTGAGTCGTGCACTACCGTCGATCGTTGGCACCGTCACCTGTCCACCACGTATCGCCGTGTGAATAGGTATGAGGAGGTTGTAGATCAGGTCATTGCCATTGCGTATGAAGTCCTTGTGTTGCTCCTCTTGGATCACGACGAGCAGATCACCTGGGATACCATCTTGGGGAGCTGCATTACCCTTGCCCTGCAGCGTGAGCTGCATACCGCCTACGACACCTGCTGGGATGTGAAAGGAGATAACCTCCTCACCTTGCGTCACGCCCTTGCCATGACACTTAGCGCAAGGCTTCGTGACCACCTCGCCAGCACCTCCACAAGTGGGGCAAGTCGTCTGCGTACGCATCTGACCGAAGATCGAGTTCCTCACGTCATACACGACACCAGCACCTCCACAGGTCGAGCAGCTACGCTTGCCGTCGCTCTCTGTAGTGCCCTGACCATGACAGCCATCACACTGGATCAACTTCTTGACACGTAGCTTCTTGTCTACCCCACTATTGATATCCTCTAGCGTGAGGCGCACCGTAACGCGCAAGTCGCTACCTACAGGACGTTGCGCTCTACCTGAGCCAGCTCCTCCACCGCCGAAGTAATCGCCAAAGCCACCTCCGAAGATGTCGCCAAAACGGGAGAATATATCATCTACCGTAAAGCCGCCACCGCTGAAGCCACCAAAGCCACCAGCTCCGTCTACGCCACTATGCCCAAACTGGTCATAGCGACTCCGCTTGTCGGGATCACTCAGCACATCATAAGCCTCCGCAACCTCCTTAAAGTGTTCCTCCGCTTCCTTGTCTCCAGGGTTGCGGTCAGGGTGATACTTTAAGGCCTGCTTGCGGTAAGCCTTCTTTATCTCATCTGCCGAAGCGTCTCGTGAGACGCCCAGCAGTTCATAGTAGTCTTTCTTCGTTGCCATATATCTATCTTGTGCAGATCAAAGCTCTAAGCCTCTTAATTGCCGACGACCACATGCGCGTGGCGTAGCACCTTGTCGTGGAGCATATAGCCCGTACGGACGCAATCGATCACCTGCCCCTTCTGCTCTGGAGTAGGCGCTGGAATCATTGCCACAGCCTCGTGCAGGTTATCATCAAAGGGACTACCCGTCGCCTCGATCATCACCACACCCTGCTTCTCTAGATAACTAATCAGCTTATCATATATAAGAAGTAGACCCTCTACGATCGGATCCTCCTCGCTCTTGCTCTCACGGGCATGCTTGACCGCTAGCTCGAAGTCGTCCACGATGGGGAGTAGCTCCTTGAGGACACGCTCTCCCCCATTCTTGATCAGGTCGCTCTTCTCCTGTAGCGTACGCTTACGATAGTTGTCATACTCAGCCAGCATACGGAGATGCTGATCATTGAGCTTGTCTAGAGACTCCTGTAGCTCAGCAATCTTCTGCGTCTCCTCAGACTGAGGCGTTGCAGTATCTGTTTCAGCATCATTAACCGTCTCACAAGTCTGCTCTGACATCTCTTGCTTCGTCTGATTCTCCTGATCGGGATCTATATGTTGTGGCTCTGTATACTTGCCATCCTTCTTATTGTCCTTTTTCATATTAGCTCTATATTTCTATCACAAGACTATACAATAACCCTGCCAAAGAGAGGAAGCAAAGGCTCCATCCATCCAAACTAGCCATTCTGTCACCAACTAGCATCGGCATATCTCGTAATGCAGGACAAATGTACAACTAAATTCTCTGCCGTCTCCCCTATCTGGAAAGTGTTCCTATAGATAAGCCAATGGAGGGAAAAAGGTCTTGCCGCTCATGGCTGACAAAAGTCCCTTACGAAGGCAGAGCGACTTCACACGCGAACTTATCCTATGGGGAAGAATGCGCTGACTAACCTATTGCTCATTCGAATTATAGTTGCTACCTTTGCACTCTGTAAGCGGGTAGCTTGAAAGGCTTCCCCTTCAGGAGAGATGCCAGAGTGACCGAATGGGCCGGACTCGAAATCCGGAAAGCGGCTTGTCCGCTTCGGGGGTTTGAATCCCTCTCTCTCCGCTTTAAGTACTCTGGCAGCACCGCCAGATAGCACTACCGAAAAGTATAAGTATCGTAATTCCAACGAGTTACGATACTTTTGTTTTATAGTCCTCTACCTCTTCAGAGTAGTTACAGAGATAGCCGAAACGCCCAAAATACTCTCCAATGGCTACAATCTGGCTACACTTTTTTCTCGCAAAAAATAATTGTAGCCAAGAGTACGTAGAGAGTCTGTTTAGAGTACTTGTAGATTGCTGTAGTTCAAACAATTATGTGCAACTTTGTAGGCGAGTTGTAGAGAGTTATTAGCACCGTAAATGTGTAGCTTTTCCGGTCGCAAACTTTCTATGCTTGGCTACAATAAAAACAGACAATGTATGCAATCAATTTTCAGAACAGCATTCTACCTTCGCAGCAACTATGTGAACAAGGAAGGAAAAACACCAGTAATGCTACGCATCTATCTCAACAATGAGCGGATGTCTCTAGGCTCCACTGGCATCACCATCGTGCAGTCCCAATGGGATCGCGAAAAAGAGCGAGTAAAAGGGCGTCACACCGAAGCTCTGAATACGAACTTGCAATTGGATAACATCCAAAGTGGTTTACAAGCCATCTTTCGCAAGCTAGAAATGACTGATGAGCTTTCGTTAGAGCGTATCAAGTCAGAACATCTTGGCAAAAAACAAGATATAGATACCATCATGCAACTCTTCGACAAACACAATGAAGATGTTGCAGCTCGAGTTGGCATCTCAGTCTCTGCGCCCACTCTTCAAAAGTATAAGGTCTGCAAAAGACGCTTTTCTGAGTTCCTAAAAGATAAACTCAGACGTAGAGACCTCAAGCTCACGGAGCTAACCTATATGATTATACATGATTTTGACCTATACCTACGCACAGTGGTGGGGCAAAATCCTAATACAGCCACTAAAACGATGAAGACCTTCAAGACTATCGTCATTTTGGGGCAAAAGTTAGGCGTACTACATCACGACCCATTTGTCAACTTCCGATTTCACTTAGAGCCAGTGAATAGAGGGTTCTTGACTGACGAAGAGGTCTTACAGATTGTCAACAAGGAGTTGAATATCCCGAGATTGGAGCTGGTACGAGACATCTTCATCTTTTCCTGCTTTACAGGTTTAGCCTACATTGATGTGGCTAATCTTACACCTGACAATATCGTGATGCTTGGTGGCAAAGAGTGGATTATGACCAAGCGACAGAAGACAAGTGTGGAGACCAATGTGCTGCTCCTCGACAGCCCTAAGCGCATTATCTGTAAATATAGCCACCAAACTTATCGTGATGGCAAGCTCTTCCCTATCCTTAGCAATCAGAAGACCAATTCATACCTCAAAGAGATTGCAGATATATGTGGTATCAAGAAGAACTTGATTTTCCACCTAGCTCGACATACCTTTGCGACAATGTCACTGAGCAAGGGAGTTCCGATAGAGAGCGTATCTAAAATGCTGGGGCATACCAATATCCGAACAACGCAAATCTATGCCCGGATTACCAATAAGAAGATTGAACATGACATGGAGCAGTTTGCTGACAAGCTAGGCAAGTTCAATACGGCTATGGGTATCGGGGAGAATAGTTGGCAATAAGTGCAACCATTAAAACCAAATAAGAAGATGAAGACAACGAATAAGAAAGAACTATCCTACTTCCGCTTAAAGCTGGAGAGCTACCTTAGTGAGCATTTCCCTGAAAAGGTGGAAGACAAGTCCTTTATCAAGGCACGAGCTGATGAAGCTCTTACCACCTACTGTGATGCTGTAGAAGAAGGATTCTCGTATCCCGAAGCAGAGAGTATGGCAAGTGAAGTGCTGTATCGTGACCTGCATTTCTCCAAATACGACACGCTTGTGTCCGTCTTGGAGAATGAGTTTGAAAAAGAACTCCCCTCCCCACTCCCCGAACGACTTGCTCCGATATTGCTAAAGAATCGAGCGATCCAAGAGACCTTTGACAAATACAATCTTACGGATGAATTTGTTGCAACACCTGAGTATGACACGCTCTACACAGAACTGACAGGAACAGTTGTACTTCTTATCGAAGCTAATCAACTTCCCACGGTAGGCAATGTGAGTGCATTAGAGTCGACAATGTAGCTTATCCCTATCTCGTGAGCCTTTTGAGCTTCAAGAGCCAAGATAGTCTCTCTGCTCCATACGTCAAGAGCATAGTCTATCTCTTGTCTTTATGTCGCATAGTCTCTTGGCTCTGCTCTTGAAAACTCTAAAAGACTCCGAATATGAATAAATCTCTCATGAACAAAGACCTGCACAGTCCAGCCTTCATACGGGCAAGTGTTCCTGCAGATAAAGAGGAACCATTACAAGTTGCGTCCAAAACAACTCCGAGCAACCACATCAAATGGTCTCGCATCATCCGACTTACCTTACTTATGGGTATCCTATTGGGTGGAGTGTATTTACTTTCTAAGTTAGTCACAGCACAGATCGTAACAGCTCTATTGATACTGATTGGTTTTGTGGTACTACGATTCATCGTTCGTACCGTTCTGCAAATCACATTTACGCTTTTACGCTACCTCTTTTGGATTATTGTACTAGCCGTAATACTGCTTTGCGTGCTATGATATAGCACCTCTCTCACTTCAGAGAAACAACTCTTTGGGTGACTGGCTCTCTTGCGAGGCTGGTCACCCTTTTTGCTTCTTGTGTTTAGGCATTGCACTTCTGCTTTTCAGTCATAGCTCCCCAGTTATGCAGGGGTCAAATCGGGCGCTGATTCTTTTTCATCGCAAAGGTAGTACGGGGCTTAAAGACTTTCCCAAGGTCAGGCCATTCGGTTTGTCTGGAAAATCTCCACACCTATGCTATTTGCTTCGGGTAGTATTTTCCGCCAAAACCTTGTGTAAGTCTCGCCCCGCTACCTTGTTTTTGCTTGAAAAAAGGAATCAGCATACTCCGATCTTTGAACGCATAAAAAAAAGGTCTCTTATGAATAAGCAGAAAGTAAATATGACATCATCAACGAAAGAAAAAGGATATAGCTCCTCCTCTCATTACCGCATAAGTTCTGAGTTTGAACAAAGTGAGCAGGCGTTGGCTACCAAGTTCGTCCATTGGAACGTACCCCCATTGAAAAGCCTTTGTGACAGCTCTGTATATCTCCTGAGAGCAAAGCTTAATCGTGGCGAGCGAATGAGCCGTGAGGATAAGGATTGGCTCTGTGAAGCGGTGAATACCAATACCTACTTCCGCTATGCCGTACCGCTACAAGGATGGCGATTTGACTTCATCGATGTATTGAAGAAGTTCCTCGTCAATCAATATGGACAGTGGGCAGAGTACTATGCTCCCGACCGCACCAGCCTACGCAACTACCTCTATGGACCTATCAACCAAATCGTAGAGATACCCAAGCAGTAACAGCACTAATACCGATAAGACAATGAAAGGAACAGAACAATTTACCCGAACGATAGCCGAATACCTTAATGGACGTGCGATGACAGACCCTTTGTTTGCACCCAATCTACAGAAGCCCCATAAGAACATAGAGGAGTGCATTCTCTACATCTTGAGTGAGGTGCAAAGAAGTGGTTGTAATGGCTTTGCTGATGAGGAGATATACTCAATGGCAGTTCACTATTATGACGAAGATGATATAGAGGTGGACAAAGTAGCTGGTTGCAATGTTGTGGTCAATCACGTTGTAGAGCTCTCCGAAGAGGAGAAAAAGCAAGCACGGCAGGAAGCTATCAAGCAATACCAACAAGAGGAACTTGTCAAATTGCAGAAGCGAAATGAGCGACCCAAGAGAACTGAAAGAACAGAGACAATATCTTCTATACAACCGCAACCCACACTATTTGACACCCTTGCCTTATGAAACCTAGGAACAAGTTTGAGAAAGCCGTATTGGCACTGAGTACGAGACTATGCCCAATAACAAAAGCACAGCATCAGTGGGCATTCCGTGAGTGTATAGACCACTTTGCCTACCGCTTACCTAAAGGTCGTACGACTTGTATGGATTGTGGTTATAGTTGGACTTTAGAGCAGCCTATAGATACTTGCACTTGTCCTCAATGTAGGGCAAGTCTGCAAGTCAAGACAACAAGAGCGCGGAAGTTACAACAGAAGCAGTACTTCACGCTCCTAACCACTTGTGGGGGGGCGTATCAAGTGTTGCGAATGTTTCTCCTTGTTGTAGGTATGGAGAAAGGGTGCAGAGCACAGACCTCGGTCATTGAGATTGGTCATTATTGGTGGAGCGATGCAGGGAGACAAGCACTAGTAGCCATACAGCGTACTTTTGGACACTATATTGATAGCTTTTCTTTTTGCTCTCCGATGGCTATCCGTAACGATAGCGAAGCTTACCGATATGTAGCCTATTCGCAGATATATCCGAAGCTAAAGGTCACGAATACGCTTTATAGGAATGGCTTCAACGGAGAGTTTCACGGCATAGCACCTACTCAACTCATCCCAGCTCTACTTACTGATAGTCGTGCAGAAACAATGATGAAAGCAGGACGATATAAAGATTTAAGACACCTCCTATCAAGGGGCAAAGGACTTGACAACTATTGGAACTCATACAAGCTGACACTTCGTCACCACTACATAATAAGCGACATTGCCTTATGGTGTGACTATGTAGATATGCTCAAACGATTGGGTAAGGACATCCACAATCCGAAATACATCTGCCCCTCCGACCTCAGAGGAGAGCATAACAAACGAGAAGCGGAGCTGCGCAGACAGCGTGAGCGGGAGGCGATGGAGCGAAAGCGGGAAAAGGCAATGGCGGACGAAGCGCGTTTTCGTGAACTCAAGTCAAAGTTCTTCGGCATCTGTTTTACAGACGGCACAATCCAAGTACACGTCCTGGAGAGTGTGCAGGAGTATATGGACGAAGGAGCTGAATTGCACCACTGCCTATTTTCAAATGAGTACTATCTCAAAGAGAACTCGCTCATTCTGTCGGCTACCATTGAGGGCAAACGAATAGAGACGATAGAGGTCTCTCTGGACACACTACAAGTGATACAGAGCCGTGGCGTATGCAACCAAAACAGCTCATACCACGACCAAATCGTGAGCCTTGTCAATGCCCATAGCCAACTGATACGGGAAGTTGTACGATGAAGGTCGGTAAAGGAGCTGTCGGCTCTTTTTCACTAAGGTTATTTCAAGAATTTGATATGCTTCTTTATTTTCTTCATCGCCCAATCGTAATGACTTGCCGTTACCGAGACACAATATGCTCCGAGTATAGATGTCCCAGTCCAAG
>UWSO01000038.1 GCA_900538385.1 uncultured Porphyromonas sp. | reverse complement strand
GCGACTATTGCCACGATGATTTTCCAGATCATACAAGTATTATTTTGAAGTTAAACATAAGTCTATTATATCATATTTCCTACTTATCCACATGCTTCCCCATCATTTCTTCTACAGAAAGACAGAACCCGATCTCTTGGTAGATTTCAAGCAATAGGTCTTCGTTTAAAGATGTTTTCCCGCTAAGGCGAAGAAATCCTTTTGGCATATTGGAGGCATAATAAAATGTATCTCCGCTAAAGGAGAGCATCAAGTCATGAGTAAAGGAACAACGAAGAGCGGTAAGTTTCTTCATCATTGCCGGGGTCAAAATCATACGGGCTTCTACCTCGTCATCGGCATATACGGTAAAGAGACGTTCAAACTCGGGGTCTTCCAAATAAACAAACTTTGCTTTATGTCTCTCCCTCAGTTTTTGTATCGTCAGAGCGAAGTAGCCCAACTTATCCTCCAAATGGTCGGGAAGCAGCATAACAAATCCCTTGCAAGTTCTTGGAAGACGGCAGTAACCAAACATTCCCCTAAAGCTGAACATCGTGCTCTCTACTTGTGCGCCCCACATCGGGCTGAAAATCGCCCGATAGAGGAGCCTAAAGGATCTCCATAGTTTAGTATTCTGTTCATTTGTTGCGGTTACTCCTATATCGGCTATTGTCAATGCTTGATGCTGAGTTGGGAAACTCAATGCACCGTAACTTGCCACTTGCAGAGTACCCTCCGACCTATTTGGGGTTCCGAATAGTCTGCTTGCCCGAATATCGGACACCTTTACTTCTTTTGTCGGAGAATAATTTGCATCCGGAAATAGCTGGTTGATAATTTGCCCCATTACTTTTTCCTCTTTCTGCTTCAGTACATTTAGGCATAAAGAAAACAGCGTATTGAGGACCACAAAGGCGACAAAGAATATGACGACATACGTTGCCGTTATTTGTGAGGTTTCATAATTGCCCGCATCGACAATATACCTTCCGAATATAGTGAATGCAAGCCAAAGCAGAGCCAAAGGGTAAACGGAATAAATGAGAAGCCTAACAATCTTACGCCACATAGCTATGTGGGTTAGTCGCCCTCTCATTTGTTGAGCGACAATTTTGAAGTCAATCAAGTGGCCTTCTTTCATCAATTATCCGAAAATCTCCTTGATATGAATGTCGCCCAACTCACTTTCAGGAATTTGTATCAATGCTTCTTTCCCAAGATGTTTTCTCGAAGCGATGTATGAAGACGGGAACATTTCTACAGCATTGTTGTAATCCGTTACGGTTGCGTTATAAGTTCGGCGTATAGCCTGCAATTCGTTCTCCATATCCGTTATCTGATATTGGAGATAGACAAACTGCTCATTGGCTTTGAGATCCGGATTACTCTCAACAACGGCCTTAACTTGTTTGAGAAGAGCGGAGATTTCTGTCCCGTCCTTGATTTGTTCTGCTTCGGGGGCTCCGTCTGCTCGAGACCTTAGTTCGGCTATGCGGGTAAGGATTTCATTTTCGTGTCCCATATACGCTTTAAGAGATGCCACCAAATTGGGTATAAGGTCATTTCTCTGCTTGAGTGCCACACAAATGCCACTCCGGCATTGTTCCACCCTGTTTTTCTTGGCAATGAGATTATTAGAGGTGATTATACCCCAAATCAGTATAAGCACAGCTATTGCGATAAGAACACTCCCGGCAATTATTGATGCAGTCATACCAATTCGCTTGTCTCAATGATTATTTCTTAGTACTCTTGTCGTCTTCATAGTGGCGTCGTACTCTTTCCATACCCCCGAACGTTCTCCATCGGCATACTGTCCCTCTACAACCAAAATCGGATTTCCGTTGCGCAAAACTTCTTCTTTGTACGCCCCATGTAGCACGCCCATGCGATAAGTTCGTGTGACTTTGCTTTCAACGCCATCTCCCTGTTTCGTGAGTTTCCACTCGACCCCGTCTTTCTTCCCATTCACCCAATGGGTCTCAAGTATTTGAGCACCGTTTTGGCTGTCATACCGCTTCTCAAAGCCGTTTTCCACACTTTCCTGGTATTCTTTCTCCAAATCCAAACGACCGTCTTTGAAATAGGTTTTTACACAGCCATCGATTTTGCCCTTCTTCATAGGGGTAATCTTGCTGACAGTTTTGCCGTCTTGGTAGTACTCCGTGAACACCCCATTTCTTTTCCCCTGGTCATACGCTCCCGTTTCTCTCAGTACACCATCCCGATAGCGGTGGTACTTGCCATCCATCAGTCCGTTAGAAAAGGAAATAGTCTCTTCGTCAAGCTCCCGCTTGATACGCCACTCTCCCTGCAAGGGTTTTCGGCTGTCCTTTTCGAAATAAACTGTCGTATTGTTTTCGCCCGATAGGGGTAAGAGTTCATCGCTTAGAATAACCTTTTGAGCCGATACCGAAAGGCTCAGCAACAGCGAGAAGAAAAAGAGAATATATCGATTCATATTATAATAGAATGCCCAATTATTTAATTGGTTACTTTTGCTTCATTGCCTGTTTAATAAACGTGAAACTATGTGCTCCGCTTCCTTTGTCCTTTGTTGCTTTAAGTTTCTCTGCTCTCGAGCATATAAGAAAATATCCTGCCTCTTTTATCAAGAGGCAAGAGCATACACAGATACTCAATGGCAAAGATAGAGTTTTTTTTGCGATACTCTGACCAAAACAATGGATAAAAACAAAGGAAGACCTACATCATTACCGATGAAGGTTTCTGTTGACATAGTTCTCACTCAGTATTCTGTTTATGTCTAAGAGCCGATAGAGGATTTTCCCTGCGATTTGGGTGTAAGGGATAATGCCCTTATCCCGATAGTCTTGCAGGGTGCGAGGGGAAAGGAACAGTCTCTCACAAACTTCCCGTCCTGTGAGGTAGATTTCACCTTCAAAAAGAGGACGATGAGTTTGAGCTATGCTTCTCACTCGATTCGTCAATCCTTTAATGCCAGAGATGAGTTGCTTCATCTCTGGTGTTTCTTTATTGATAGTTTCGTACTCCATAGTCGTTAACCTTTACGAGCGTTAGAGTTAGCGAGGAGAGCTTCCACATCTTCTCGCTTGTAGTAGCACTTGTGTCCGATTTGGATAAAGGGCCGTACGGACGAGTCCCGATAGTGTTGCAATGTTCGCTTACTGATGTTCAGTATTCGACATACATCCCCATTGAAGACCATTGCAATTCTCTCTGCTAAAGAGTATCTTTGTCGTAGTGTAAACAGAAACTCAATTACTATGGCAACTATATACGACTTCACCGCTCTGACCTCTCAGGGCAAGGAGCTAAACTTGGCCGACCTGCGTGGCAAAGTGATCCTCATCGTCAATACCGCCAGCAAGTGTGGCTACACGCCTCAGCTGGCTGGGCTCGAGGAGCTACACAAGCAGTACCACGACCAGGGGCTCGTCCTGCTCGGCTTCCCCTGCAATCAGTTTGGCGGACAGGACCCCGGCACCGATGAGGAGATACGCAACTTCTGTCAGGTCAACTATGGCGTCACCTTCCAAATCATGCAGAAGGTAGAGGTCAACGGGTCACACGCTCACCCGCTCTTTAAGTTCCTCAAGGAGGAGACGAGCCAAGACTCAGACCTGCCGGTCAAGCCAATACGGTGGAACTTCAATAAGTTCCTCATCTCCCGTGACGGCACCGACATAACCCGCTACGGATCGGCTAAGCTCCCGAAAAACTTAGCTAAGGACATCGAAGCTCTCCTCTAATCCACGACTAAAGCTATGTTTAACTCTCCCATCTACTTCTGGCTCATCGCTGGGCTACTGCTCCTACTCGTTGAACTGCTCACGCCCGGCTTCGTCGTAGCCTGCTTTGGCATAGGAGCTTTGCTAGCAATACTGCCAGCAGCCCTCGGTGCCTCCGCCACTTGGCAGGTGCTTACCTTTTGCATTGGGTCTATCCTCGCCCTCCTGCTCCTGCGCCCTATGGTTCGTCGACTTAATCGCAACAAGGAGACCGCCCGCACGGGCATCGAGGCGCTCTACGGTCGCACAGCTCGTGTCACCGAGTGCATAGACGCTAGTCGTGAGACGGGTCGCATCGCCGTAGACGGAGACAACTGGCGCGCCCGCACGATGACACCCGATATGGTCATCCCACGTGGCGAGATGGTGCGCATCGTCAGCAACGACAGCATCGTTATGATTGTCGAGCCTATCACAGAAACAACTGAATAACAACTAAAAAACTACACATATATGGAAGCATCCCTCATCGTACTGGGCGTACTCGTCCTGCTCGTCATCTACATCATCGCCAAGGGACTGGTCATCGTCCAGCAGTCTGAGACGATGATCGTGGAGCGTCTCGGACGCTATCTCAAAACCCTCCCTTCGGGTATCAACCTGATCATTCCTTTCATTGATAAGCCACGTCCTATGGTTTGGCGTATCACAGCTTCATCCAGCAAGGGTGGCACGCTCGTGCGCTTTATCAATACGGACCGCATCGACCTACGAGAGAACGTCTACGACTTCGCCCGTCAGAGCGTCATCACCCGTGACAACGTTGTGACGGAGATCAATGCAGTTCTTTACTTCCAAATTGTCGAGCCACTCAAAGCGGTCTACGAGATCTCTAACCTCCCCGTAGCTATCGAGATGCTCACGCAGACTTCGCTACGTAACGTGATTGGCGAGATGGATCTCGACGAGACGCTCACCAGCCGTGACACGATCAATAACAAGCTGCGCGACATCCTAGACGAGGCGACCAATAAGTGGGGGGTCAAGGTGAACCGCGTGGAGCTGCAAGACATCAACCCGCCTCGAGACATACGCGATGCGATGGAAAAGCAGATGCGTGCCGAGCGTGACAAGCGTGCGCAGGTACTCACCGCAGAGGGTCAGAAGGAAGCGATGATCCGTGAGTCTGAGGGTCGTATGACTGAGTCGGTCAACCATGCCGAGGGTGAGAAGAAAGCGCAGATCCTCGCAGCCGAGGCTGACGCTCGCGCTACCATCCTTCGTGCCGAGGCTGAGGCAGAGGCCATCGAGCGCATCACGACAGCTGTCGCCAGCACGGGCAGCAATCCTACGCAGTACCTCATAGCAATGCGCTATCTAGACACGCTCGAGAAGATCGGACGCAACAGCTCCGACAAGACGCTCTTCCTCCCCTACGAGGCGACGGGCATCCTCTCCGCCCTCGGAGGCATCAAAGAGGTCTCTGCCAGCGAGGTAGGCAACCTCCTCACCAAGGTCGGCAAGCACTAGCCCCTCCTTGGCACAGTATGCCATAGAGGCCTAGCAAACTCACACGAAGCGTATGAGCAAGATCTCGATACGATTTTTCAATGACCGAGAGGTGCGAGCCGTTTGGGACGAAACTGAGTCTAAGTGGTGGTTCTCTGTGTTGGACATCATAGGAGTGCTCAACGACCAAGACGATTACAACAAAAACAGAAACTACTGGAAGTATCTCAAGACAAAACTCAAAAGGGAGGAAAGTGAAGTGGTTAGTGCCACTAACCAGTTGAAACTCTTCGCTCCCGATGGGAAGAAGCGACTAACGGACACCCTCGATGACAAAGGAGTCGTGGCTCTCGCACAGAATTTTCCCAATGATCGGGCTATGCGCTTCGTGAAGTGGTTCGTGGGAGGAGAGGAAACTATTGATGGGCGCAGTCGCTCCAAAGCGTATGCCCTTTTTGAAAGCAACCTCTTAGACAGTATCGAAGTGGGTACGGTGCAAGGACTGCAACAGATACATGCTTATCTATTCGGTGGCCTTTACGACTTCGCAGGACAAATCAGACAAGTCAATATCGCCAAAGGAGGCTTTCAGTTTGCCATGGCTCAGTACCTACCTAACACCCTTACTAGTATAGAGCAAATGCCAGAGCAGACATGGGAACAGATTGTTGATAAGTATGTGGAGATGAATATCGCTCATCCTTTTAGGGAAGGTAATGGGCGTGCCACACGTATTTGGCTCGACTTAATGCTCAAGAAGCAACTTGGGCTGTGTGTGGACTGGAGCCAAGTGGATAAATATACCTATCTCGAAGCTATGAGAGCCAGTGTGGCAGATGCCACAAGCTTGAAAAGTCTACTACATGCTGCGCTTACGGATAAGGTAAACGATAGAGCAACTTTTATGAAGGGGATCGACTACTCGTATTATTACGAGCAAGAAGACTGAGCCTCAAAAGATAAAGATTGACGACTATTAAGTGTTGCAGCAGGAACGGACGCACAGACGTGTAGCCCGCTGTAGGGCTATGGTCTGTGCGTCCGTTGTACCAAAGCAATACGAGTAAAGAATACCCACACTATGAGCAACACAGAGCAGATAGCCCACGTAAGGGCTCTAGAGGATGGCTCCTACGAGACGCAACCTCTACTAGATCATCTACACGGCGTGGCGGAGCTGGCGCAGAGCTACGCCGAGCGCATCACCACTTATCCAGAGCTTGGCGAGATCGGTTACTTGCTGGGTCTCCTGCACGACTTGGGCAAGTATCAGGAAGGCTTCCAGCACTACATACGTCAGCAGTCCGGTCTAGACCCGACGCTTAACGGGTGGCGCACCCCGCACAGCCCCGCAGGAGCACGCTACGCCTACAACTTAGAGCAGGTGGGCGATAATCAGCATCTACTCAAGATACTCTCGCTCTGCATCGGGGCTCACCACAGAGGACTCTACGATGCTTCTGAGTGGAAAGGACAAGTTGTGGACTCTAGTGATACTAAGCGAGCAGTGGCAAACCTAGTCAGGGGACTCCAACCTGAGGCGAGCCAACTTGAAGAGCTTCTGCACAAAGCCTCTCTGGGCAAGGTCGCTAAGGTATGGAACAAGATCGATGAGGATGACTACCAGCTACTGATCCGTATGCTTTTCTCCTGCTTGGTAGACGCCGACTTCCTCGACACGGAGCGGTTTATGTCTCCCGACAAAAGCCTTGTCCGTCAGAATGCTAAGGCTTCGCTAAAAGAGATGCGAAAACAGCTAGAGGAGTATGTGTCACACTTCAACCGTGAGGGACGGATCAATGAGGCGCGAGCTGCTTTCCTCGATCTGTGCCGTAGCCATGGGCGCACGGCTCAGCGAAAGATCTACTCGCTCACGCTCCCCACAGGTGCCGGCAAGACGGTCTCCTCGATGATGTGGGCTCTAGAGCATGCCATAGCGCAAGGGTGTGAGCGCATCATCTACGTCATCCCCTACACTTCGATCATCACCCAGACGGCGCAAACCTTTAGGGACATCTTTGGGGCGGATCAAGTGCTGGAGCATCACTCAGATGTAGATGCCAAAGAGCGACCTGACGAAGCTCTGGAGTACACCAAGCTCATGACGGAAAACTGGAATGTGCCGCTCGTCGTGACGACTAACGTGCAGTTCTTCGAGTCGCTCTACGCTCATCGCGTGAGTCGCTGTCGCAAGCTACACAACATTTGCAACTCGGTCGTTGTCTTTGACGAGGTGCAGATGTTTCCCCCTCGGCTGCTCAACCCGATCCTGCGTGTGGTGGAGAGTCTGCACTACGCCTTCCGTGTAGAGCCTCTCTTCTGCACCGCCACGCTACCGGTCTTTGACAAAAACATCCTAGCAGACAGCAAGCGGATCGGCCATGAGTTCTTCTTCCTCGAGGAGCCCATTCAGGAGGTCGTACCTTATGATGCTGAGCGCTTTGCGCCCTTTGACAAGGTTCGCTACCATTGGGACCCGCTTCAGCTCTCTACGGAGGAGCTAGCCGAGCGGTTGGGCGAGCACAAGAGCTTCCTCTGTATCGTAAACAGTCGCAAGGATGCGGCTCGTCTCTATGCGGCTCTGCAAGCTCAAGACAAGTCGGGCGAGGGGCTGATACATCTCTCACGAAGGATGTGCTCGGCACACATTCAGGAGCGCATAGAGGAGATACGCCGTCGCCTGAAGGCTGGCGAGCCAGTGCGTGTCGTCAGCACGCAGCTGGTCGAGGCTGGCGTAGACCTAGACTTCCCCGTGGTCTACCGAGCGATGGCGGGTCTAGACTCGGTCATGCAAGCCGCTGGACGGTGCAACCGTGAGGGGCGTATGGCAGAGCCTGGCGAGGTCTACATCTTTCGCCTTACTGATGGGACAAATGCCCTTGGTGAGATGGGCTGGGCGCAAGGTGCCCTGGAAGATTTGCTTGATCGGCTGGCTGAGCAGGGAACTCCACAGAGAGAGGAGATCGAGCGTTACTACAAGGCGTTCTATAATGACGTGGGGAGCTTCGACAACAAGAAGGATAAGGAGGTTTCCAAACGGCTTTGGGGCGACTACAACGATCGATGTGAAGAGTTACGCTTCGACTACGAGACTGCGAGCGAGTACTTTAGATACATCGAGAATCAGGACACACCGATCGTTATTCCCTATGGCGATCCGGGGAAAGCGATCATCAAGAAGCTCCAAAGCAATCTTCCGCTGACACGACAGGAGTACCGACAAATGAATCGGCTTACCGTTGGACTAAAACAAAAAGATTGTTTAACTTTGGAGGGAAGTATCTCAGTAAACGATAGCGGCATCGCTTATTTAACCGATGATAAGCTCTACAGCACGGAGACTGGAATACAGATAATCGACAGGACATCAACATTCATGACAGCATAAACAGATATGGAAGAGTATATAGATAAGGAGTACTGCCTGCGTGTGCGTGGACCCTTCGCCTGCTTCACACGCCCCGAGATGAAGGTGGAGCGTGTCAGCTATGATGTGATCACACCTAGTGCAGCGCGAGCCATCTTTCAGGCGATCTACTGGAAGCCCGCCATACGCTGGGAGATTACGAAGATAGAGGTGCTAGCACCAATCAAGCGGTTTACCATCAAGCGAAATGAGGTGGCCTCTATTATGAGCAAAGGGAGCACAGGCATCAACATCTCAGAGGATCGTAGACAACGCGCCTCCTACCTCTTACGTGATGTGGACTATCGAATCTATGCTAAGATGGTCTACATCCCCGTGAGGAACCGCTCAGCTAGTTGTCAGAAGCACTACAACGAGGAGTATAGCGAGGCCGAGCGTAAAGCGGAGAATCCCAGAAAGTACCAAGAGATCTTCGAGCGCAGAACCAAAGCTGGGCAGTGCTTCACGATGCCTTACCTAGGGTGTCGTGAGTTCACCTGCTCCTTTGAATATGTGGACTTAGAGGCTGGCGAGACAGCACTTGAGCCCAAGCCTATTCCTGAGAGTCGCGACCTGAGCATCATGCTCTACGATATGGACTTCGAGCGGGATAGGAAGAATCCTCCAGCTATGTTTTATCATGCGCAGATGACCGAGGGTGTCATCACCGTCCCCCCAATGGATAGTAATGAGATACTGAGATGATCCTACAAGCACTATACAACTACTACGAAGCGATGCGCAAGGCACATCGCATAGCTACCCCTGGACTAGAGGTCAAGCCCATTCGCTGGGTCATCGTCATTCGCGAAGATGGCTCCTTCGTCCGACTAAAAGACCTCAAAGATCCAAGTGACAAGAAGAGCAAGGGGCAGGACTATCTAGTGCCAGCTGGACTAAAGCGTAGCGGTAAGTGTCCACCCGCACAACCCTTTTGGGACAATCGTAAGTATATCCTAGGGTATGAAGAGAGTGCCGAAGGGGTGTCACCCTGTACGGATCGTTTAGAGGACTTCAAGCGAGTCATGGTCGAGATCGCTGAACTGTACCCAGACAATGCCAGCTTTCAGGCGGTCTGTCGCTTCTACGAGCACAACCTCGGAGCCGAGACGCCTCTCCCCGAAGAGGCTCATACCGAGCGCATCTTAGCATCAGACTGGATGACCTTCCAGCTACAAGGTGACACAGAGCTTCTAGCTACACAAGATGATGCGTACGACCTTGCCGCTCAAGCCTACAGTACGGAGGAAAACCTTGGGCGATGCCTTATCACGGGAGAGGAAAAGCCCCTAGCAGCCTTTCATGCTCGGATTGTAGCTCCAGGCTCTCAAGCGGGAGCCACGATAGCGAGCTTCAACGATCCAGCCTACCTTTCCTATGGCAAGAAGCAGGGCGAGAATGCGCCGATCTCTAAGTACGCCTCCTTTGCCCATACCACGGCGCTCAATGAGTTGCTCCGCAATGAGCAGACACGCTACACGCTCGGAGACATAAGTTATGTCTTTTGGAATTCGAATCTTGACGATCCTAGTATCAACGAGACCTTTCGCACCGTAACCTTCGAAGGCGTAAGGAATGACGAAACTCAAGAGCAATCCGACACAGACGATGAGCAGCCTAAGCGAAGAGGTAAGAGTAAAAAGAAAGCTCCGAACCCAACGCAGGACACCTACAAAGTACTTGAGCAGTTCAAAGCTATCCGTGGTAACCGTGGCAAAGGGCAGCATTGGGAAGATGAGCGACAGTTTTATGTCCTCGGACTGACAGCAGGCGGACGCATCACCATCAAGTATTGGCAGCAGGGGACTGTATCGGAGATCTTCGATAGAGTCTACCAGCATCTCGTCGATATGAACATCGTCAGCTGGGACGGCTTCGTAGATGAGGAGAACCCTCCCCTACGCTCACTCTATGGCATCGTGAAGAGTGTCTCCACGCCCTCCAAGTCGAGCACCTTCGCCACAAACCTTGTGCAGAGCATCGTCGAAAGCATCCTCAGTGGCAATCCCTATCCGATGACCCTCCAGCAGGCCTGCATCAACCGCATCACGCAGGAGCGCACAGTCTCCGAGCTACGAGCGGGCATTCTCAAGGGCTGCATCAACCGCAAAGCAAGAATATATAAACAACTAAAAGAACTAGATATGGCTTTAGACAAGCAAAACGACAACATCGCCTACCTCGCCGGACGCCTCTTTGCAGTCCTCGAGCAGATCCAGCAAGCTTCACTAGGCAAAGGGGTCAATGCGACCATACGAGATCGCTTTTACGCTAGCGCCTCCACTCGCCCTAACATGGTGATGGGACGACTCATCGCACTGTCCAACCACCACCTGAGCAAGCTACGCAAGGAGAAGCCTGGACTAGCGGTAAATCTCGAGAAGCTCCTCGAAGAGATCTTCGCCTTGATCCCAGCTGAGGCGCCCACATTCCCCGCGACCTTCTCGCTAGATGAGCAGAGCCTCTTCGGAGTAGGCTACTATCATCAGAAAGTTGATACCTATAGGAAGGAAGAGACAACCAACCCAACATAAGAAACAGAACAATAACCCATATAATCATGTTACAGAATAGATATGACTTCATCCTACTCTTTGATGTTAAGGATGGCAACCCCAATGGAGACCCTGATGGTGGCAACCTGCCCCGCGTAGACCCTGAGACTGGCGAGGGACTCGTCACCGATGTGTGTATCAAGCGCAAGGTGCGCAACTACATACAGATGGCGACTGACCAAGGGATCTTCGTCAGAGAGAACTCTGTCCTCAATGACTCCATCAATGAGGCTGTCGAAGAGGCTACAGGCAAGGATGCTAAGACGAAAAACGCCTCAGACCGTGACAAGGCTCGCGCCCTCATGTGTCAGAAGTATTACGACATACGCGCTTTCGGAGCTGTCCTCTCAACGGGCAACAACGCCGGTCAGGTGCGTGGTCCCATTCAGCTAACCTTCGCACGCTCCATAGATCCGATCTTCCCACACGAGCATACCATCACACGTATGGCTGCCACGGATGCTAGCGAGCAAAAGAAGAACGAAGAGGCTGACGATAAGGGAGGCAACCGCACCATGGGGCGCAAAGCCACCGTGCCCTACGGACTCTATAAGATGTATGGCTTCGTGACGCCTCACTTTGCTGAGGACACAGGCTTCACGGAGGATGACTTGAAGCTCTTCTGGAAGGCACTCAAGAAGATGTTTGACCTAGATCACTCGGCAGCCCGTGGACTCATGAGCCTGCAGAAGTTGATCGTCTTCAAGCACGACTCACCTCTAGGCAATGCGCCTGCGCACAAGCTCTTCGAGCGTGTCACCGTAGCACGGCGAGAGGGACTCACAGGTCCCGCACGTGACTTCTCCGACTATACCGTCCAAATTGATCGCGACGGTCTCCAGGGTGTCCAGGTCGATGACATCGCACTCGTCTAGCCCTCTTTCACACAAAATCCCCTCTCGTAGCGCACGCCACTACGGAGGGGCTTTTCCCTAAAACAACCGTCTTCCCCATGAGACGCTACAGCGACGAGGAGCTACTGACCATCTCCGAGACACAGCACTACTGCTTCTGCCCACGTCAGTGGCAACTAATCACCCTAGAGCAGCTATGGCACGACAACCACCTCACTGCGCTAGGGCAGATCCTCCACAAGCGTGTAGATCAGCCGGAGCTGAGTGCTCGTGTGGGGGACACGATCACTATGAGGCGGGTGCCGCTCGTCTCCTACTCTTTGGGACTATACGGGCTGTCCGATGCGGTTGAGCTGACCCCGCTACGGGATCATAGCCTGAGTCCTTTCCGACACCCTAAGTACCCAGGGGCGTGGCAGGCGACACCCGTCGAGTACAAACGTGGAAAGCCTAAGACTCACCTCGCTGACAAACTGCAGCTCTGCGCTCAGGTCATAGCTCTTGAGGAGATGTACCAAGTCTCTATTTCCTGTGGAGCACTCTACTATGGAGAGACACGGCATCGCCTACAGGTCGAGATGGACGAGACCCTGCGGGCAGCGTGCTACGAAGTGTCCCGTAAGATGCACGAGGCCTTTGCGCAGCGCACGCCTATACCAGCGCACTACACCCGCCAGTGCCGCTCCTGCTCTCTCCTCGATGAGTGCATGCCTCGTATCGCATCACACCGATCGGCAAAGAGCTACCTAAAGCATCACGACATACTCACCTCATGAGAAAGCTACTCAACACCCTCTATATCCTTACCCCCAATGTCTACCTGCTCAAGGACGGCACCAATGTCGTGGCGCGCGTAGATGGAGAGGAGACCTTTCGCATACCGATACACAACCTCGAGGGGATCATCACATTCTCCTATATGGGTGCTTCGCCAGGGCTGATGCAACTCTGTGTACAGGAGGGTGTCAAGCTCACATTCCTCACCCCCACAGGTCGATATATAGGTTCGCTAGAGGGTCCCACGAGGGGCAACGTCCTCTTGAGACGCACGCAGTACCGCATCGCTGACGACGAACCAGCTGCAGCGCACTTCGCCGCTCTATTCATCTCTGCTAAGATAGCCAACCAGCGGTCGGTGCTGAGCAGATATATGAGAGATTACCACCCGACAGAGAGCGTGGAGGCAACCTTTCAGGAGGCACTCAGCCAACTCAAGACTTTGCAGAAGAGCTTAGCCTACAAGCGAGACCGTATGACCGTTATGGGCGTAGAGGGCTTAGCGGCGCAGCAATACTTTGCCCTCTTTCACCACCTCATACGGCGACCGGAGTTCACCTTCGAGGGGCGGTCGCGACGCCCGCCTCGCGATGAGACCAATGCGTTGCTCTCGTTCTTCTATACCATCCTCGCCCACGAGGTCACGGCAGCACTCGAGACCGTAGGGCTGGACCCATACGTGGGCTTCCTCCATACGGACAGGCCGGGCAGAGCGAGCCTAGCCCTAGACCTTATGGAGGAGCTACGCGCCTACCTCGTGGATCGCTTCGTCCTGACCGTCATCAACAAGCGACAGGTCGCACCCTCTGACTTCATCACTCAGGGCGAAAACGGATACATCCTCAGAGACGAACCCCGCAAAGAGCTCCTTGCCGCTTGGCAGCAGCGCAAGCGAGAGGAGTTCACGCACCCTTTCCTTCAGGAGCGCATACCCATAGGACTGCTCCCCTATGCTCAGGCGTTGCTCCTAGCTCGATGCCTCCGAGGAGACCTCGACGACTACCCTGTCTTTCTAATCCAAAGCTGATGTACCTACTTGTAACCTACGATGTGAACACCGCCTCGCCTGACGGAGCTAAGCGCCTTCGCCAAGTGGCGAAGATATGCCAAAACTACGGCCAGCGTGTCCAAAACTCGGTCTTCGAATGCCTAGTCTCTCCCGCCCAAAGGGTGGAGCTAGAGGCTGCACTCACAGACACGATCGACCTATCGAGCGACTCCCTGCGCATCTACCTCCTCGGCACCAACTATCAGTCTAAGATCACCACCATTGGCAAGACTAAGGGTGTAGACCCCGAGGGCGTGCTGCTCATATAGCGGTCCGACTCGTTCGCTTTTGTACTCCTCTGCGAATACCAAGCGATCAGTGAAAAGGCACACTATTCGCATGCGTTGAGATCCAAGAACATACCGCCTCGCAATCACCGCCAACGCACCGATACGCCCACCATTAGTTTTCTGTTCGCAATGGGTCATCGTCTAATCCTCTATTTATGCGTACCTTTGAGCATCGCAGTCGCACCCCGCACGGGGTGCGTGAATTGAAACGCTCAAAAATCTATATGCAACCTATGGTCCGGAGGTCGCACCCCGCACGGGGTGCGTGAATTGAAACCGCAATACGGTTGAACTACAGTATTCACAAAGTGGTCGCACCCCGCACGGGGTGCGTGAATTGAAACAAGTTCTAAACCCGAAGACGGGAAAATTTATCAAGTCGCACCCCGCACGGGGTGCGTGAATTGAAACATGACATCGCCAAGCTCCAAGAGCGTATCAAGGAGTCGCACCCCGCACGGGGTGCGTGAATTGAAACTAAGATGATGATGTTATGAATCCCGCAGTTATAGTCGCACCCCGCACGGGGTGCGTGAATTGAAACAAATTAGTCGGCTACTGGAGCCGTACCGGTCTCAGGTCGCACCCCGCACGGGGTGCGTGAATTGAAACATAAGACCTCCAACAAGACTAGCACCGGCACCTGGTCGCACCCCGCACGGGGTGCGTGAATTGAAACATACGCACCTGAGAGGATTGAAGAGCAATAGTAGTCGCACCCCGCACGGGGTGCGTGAATTGAAACGATGGCAAACTCATTGTCGATGGCTTGGCGAAGCTGTCGCACCCCGCACGGGGTGCGTGAATTGAAACTCGCAGATGCAGTCGGTCGGCAAACTGATGGGAGTCGCACCCCGCACGGGGTGCGTGAATTGAAACGCCAACTCCTACGCACACCGCAGGGCGAGGAATTTGTCGCACCCCGCACGGGGTGCGTGAATTGAAACGCTGATGTTACGTCCGAGTGGGTTAAGGGGTTCGTCGCACCCCGCACGGGGTGCGTGAATTGAAACTCCTCCAGCTTATCCTCCGTGATAAATGAGATGCGTGTCGCACCCCGCACGGGGTGCGTGAATTGAAACCTGTATTCCGTACCCTCCACTGAGCCGTCTGCGGTGTCGCACCCCGCACGGGGTGCGTGAATTGAAACGCATCTTGAGTTGCTGAAATTGGAGCGATGTGAGCGTCGCACCCCGCACGGGGTGCGTGAATTGAAACACCCGTCGTCAAGCAACTGTATGCGGGCATCGTGGTCGCACCCCGCACGGGGTGCGTGAATTGAAACATCACATCGCCTATATACTTGCGCAGTTCAGCAGTCGCACCCCGCACGGGGTGCGTGAATTGAAACAATTTGGCGGAACTGCTTAGTAACGTACTTAGATGTCGCACCCCGCACGGGGTGCGTGAATTGAAACTGCAGCTCCTTGACCTGCTTGCAGATCTTAGAGGTCGCACCCCGCACGGGGTGCGTGAATTGAAACGTGGACA
>UWSO01000037.1 GCA_900538385.1 uncultured Porphyromonas sp. | reverse complement strand
AACTCATCGGGAGAGATTGAGATGAGCTCGCTCAGTTTATATTGTAATGCGTCAATCCTAAGCAAATTCCTCCGAAGAGCTTTTATTTCCACTGAAGAGTAGGGATTTGTAAGTACAAAGAGTCAGCTCTAGCTACAGCTTTCCAGCACTTCAAAGTAGAAATTAGCTCAAGTCATAGATAGGGGATAGTTGTATTTGCGCAAAAACTACTACCTTTGTCGTGTAGAATGCAACGAATCAACAAGTTCAAACAACATACAGATATGAAAAAGGCATTAATCATCCTATCTTCTGCTTTATTACTCTTATCAGTGGGTGCATGTGCCCCCAAGAAGAGCGCTTATCGTCAGGTGTACGAAAAGGCTAAGCAGCGTGAAGTAGCTACAGATCAACAAGCTCCTGCACAGACTCCACCAGCCAGTGTCGTTGTCTCTCGTGAGCCAGCCGCTGACATCCAGCTACGTCGCGAGCGTCTAGAGGCTGTCAAGGGAGAGGACGCAAACATGCTCAGAACCTACAACGTGGTCGTCGGCTCTTTCCAAAACCACACCAACGCTTACTCCCTCAAGGAGCGTCTACAGGCTCAGGGCTACACACCCGTACTGGGACAGAACGAAGCTGGCATGCTTCGTGTCATCATCACCAGCTTTGATAACCGCAGAGAGGCTGAGGCTTCCAGAGAGCAGGTCAAGGGACGCTTTGCTCCTGAATTTCAGGATGCTTGGATTCTAGAGAAGATCCGCTAATCGGGTCTCTTTACACTGCCCATACAACAAAAAAAGTAGGAGTCTTAGAGTTTACACAGATAGACTCTAAGGCTCCTTCTTTGGACACTATTAACTATGGAGATCATACAGCATCAACCTCTTCAAGAGTACCACACATTTGCCACAGAGGCCACCGCCGACTGGTGGATCAACTACAGCAGTGCTGAGGATCTTCAGACGCTGGCACGTGATGAGTTCTTTGTCTCGCAGCCTTATCTGCCGATAGGTGCTGGGAGCAATCTGCTCTTTACGCACGATAAGTATCGTGGCGTCATTCTCTACTCGCAAATCGACGACCTTCACTACTACGGAGAGACCGAGAGTGCGCTGACCCACCCCGGGCAGCAGCATGTGCGGGCAGGTAGTGGCATCGTGTGGGATCACTTTGTGGAGTTGATGCTAAGCCGTGGTCTCTATGGTATAGAAAATCTATCGCTCATCCCAGGTACCGTTGGTGCTGCTGCCATACAGAATATAGGTGCCTACGGGAGCGAGGTCTCTCAGTACATCGTAGCGGTCGATGTGGTCGACCTAGCGACAGGAATGAAGCTCCGCATACCGAGCGCTCTGTGCGACTATAGGTATAGGTACAGCATCTTCAAAGATCCGCAGTACCACTCCTACATCGTCACGCACGTACACTTCATACTAAGCACTGAGCCGACCTGCAATCTGAGCTACGCCTCCTTGGCAAAAGCTTTCGAGGGGCGCAACACGATGCCGACGCCTGAGGAAATTCGCCAAGAGGTGATACGCATCCGACGTGCTAAGCTACCCGACCCTGAGGAGATACCAAATGGCGGAAGCTTCTTCATGAACCCGATCGTGCCTTTAGCACAGTACGAGGAGCTGGCGAAACAATACGACACGACTGTACCTCACTATCCTACTCACAACGAGGGGGAGGTAAAGCTCTCAGCAGCTTGGCTCATAGACCAGACGGGGCTTAAGGGTTACCGCACAGGTGCCGTAGGGGTCTACGAGAAGCAGCCGCTCGTCCTAGTCAACTACGGCGGAGCGACAGGTCAAGAGGTAGTCGCACTGGCAGAGCATGTGCAGCAGGAGGTGAGTCGTAAGTTCGGCATCTCACTACGTCCTGAGGTGCGCTATATAGACTGAGCCCTATGCCCTCTCGCCACAATCTCCCCTCGCCAAAGATCGTCGAGCTTCTTGGCTCAGGTACCAGCACAGGCGTACCTGAGGTGGGTTGCTACTGTCGCACCTGCCTCAGTCTAGACCCACGCGACCAGCGCACCCGCACATCGGCTCTAGTAGTCTCACCTGCGGGCAAACGAATACTGATAGACTGTAGCGCGGACTTCAGGCAGCAAGCTCTCCTAGCGGGCATAGACCATCTAGATGCGATCATCCTAACGCACCAGCACTACGACCATATCGGAGGACTGGACGACCTGCGCACTATCTCGTGGCGCACGGAGCTACCTATCTACGCAGAGCCTAACGTACTGGAAGCGATCAAGGCCCGACTACACTATTACTTCGGACCGCATCGCTATCCCGGCACACCACACTTGACGCTGCACCCCATCTCGTCGCTAGAGCCGTTTACACTGTACGACCTGACGATAGAGCCGATACGGGTGATGCACGGCAAGCAACCAATACTAGGCTATCGCATCGGAAGCTTTGGCTTCCTAACCGATCTTAAGAGCATCGCACCTGAGGAGCTAGAGAAGCTCCGAGGCGTGGAGCTTCTCTTTGTCAATGGACTACGCTACACCAAGCCTCATCCGACGCACCAAACGATCGAGGAGGCTATTGAGCTGACCGCCCAGGTTAAGCCACAGTGCAGCTACATCATTCACCTTTCGCACCATGCGCCACCTACGGCGGAGCTACAAGAGCGACTGCCCGAGGGGGTCTACGTTGGCTACGACGGATTGACCCTTCGCTACACGGAGGGGATGGGTTATACCCCGCAACCCACGCAGGACAAGCTAGTGCGAAGCAGTGCCGAGCCTTTTACCTATAAGGATTGCGGCAGGATCGATTACCAAGAGGCACTGGAGATGCAGTTGCACCTTTGGCAGGAACGTATTGATGCCAAGATAGCGCATCAGACGGTGCCAGAGGACGTGCTACTCTTTTGCGAGCATGAGCCGGTACTGACGATCGGCAAGCATGGCAAGCAGACGAATCTACTCGTCTCGGAGGCTCTGCTCAACTCTAAAGGCATTCAGCTTGTCCAGATAGAGCGTGGTGGCGACATCACTTACCATGGTCCTGGTCAGATCACGGGTTATCCGATCTTTGACCTAGAGCATTACGGCGTAGGGATCAAGGAGTACATCCACACGATGGAGCAGTGCATCATCGATCTGCTCTACCTCTACGGCATTCGTGCGGAGCGTCTCGAGGGCGCTACGGGTGTTTGGATTGATGCGCATACACCACAAGCTCGCAAGATCTGCGCTATCGGCGTGCACACCTCTCGCTATGTGACGATGCACGGCTTTGCGCTCAATGTCAATACCGACCTAAGCTACTTTCAGCTCATCAATCCGTGTGGCTTTACGGACAAGGGGGTCACCTCGATGGAGCAAGAGATAGGACGAGGAAAGGTTTACTTTCCGCTAGTCAAGCATCAGCTGGAGGGGCTCTTTCGCAAGCACTTCACGCATCTTATGTATCACCTTTCTAACGACGACATACTATGAAATGGCTTAGACCCAACGATAGCTCAGCAAACTATCAAGACAGACGTGGACGCATCTCTGGCAGAGGGCTAGCCCTCGGAGGAGGCATCGGCGGTATCGTCATCGTCCTCGCCAGCCTCTTCTTCGGCGTGGATCTCACGGGACTAATGCGAGTAGCAGACAATGTCTTGCCCGGCTCACAAACAGAGCAGGTAGACCCCTCGCGTGTCAACGAAAACGAAGAGTTCAAGGTCTTCACGCTACGCGTCTTCAACAGTTGCAACGATGTGTGGACAGACCTCTTCAGCTCCGAGCTACAACGCTCCTATGCGGCACCGACACTGGTTACCTTCACCGATCAGGTGCAGAGCCGTTGCGGAGGAGCCACCAGCGAGGTGGGACCTTTCTACTGTCCAGCCGACCAGACAGTCTACATTGACTTAGACTTCTTCAATCTACTCGCTACTCGCTTCAAAGCGCCAGGAGACCTCGCCATGGCTTACGTCACCGCTCACGAGGTAGGGCATCACGTGCAGAACCTCCTCGGTATCTCTGACAAGCTACACCAGCAGCAAGGGCGTGTCTCACAGGAAGCGTACAACCGTGCTAGTGTACAGCTAGAACTGCAAGCCGACTACCTAGCAGGCGTATGGGCTTACCACGCCCAGCGACTCGGCATCATACTCATCGAGCCCGGAGACCTCGAGGATGCGCTCACAGCCGCCAATGCGATCGGCGATGACACCTTGCAGAAAGAGGCGCAGGGCTACGCCGTCCCAGACTCATTCACACACGGTACCTCAGCACAGCGTATGCAAGCCTTTCGCTCTGGCTTTGAATCGGGCAGCTTGGATGGCGCGAGCCGTTACCGCTTGTAAGCAACAACCAATTCTATAGCAGATCACAGATGAACCAAAAGATAAAAGTACTCGTCGTAGGCTACGGACACGTAGGCAAGCAGGTCGTGACCACCGTACGCACCGCTCCCGACATGGAGCTGGTCGGTGTAGTTCGTCGCTCCAAGAATGATCCTCAAAGCCAAGTATTGACCGCTCACGGCATTGCCGTTTACGGAGAGGATGAAGTCCTCCCCAAGGCAGACGTCGCTATCTTAGCCGTACCGACACGCTCCGTGCCTGATTACGCCAAGCGTTACCTCGCACAGGGCATTTGCACGGTAGACAGCTTCGACATACATACCCAGATAGCCACGCTACGCCACGACTTGATGGCGGTAGCTCAGAAGCACCAAGCAGTCTCCATCATCAGTGCTGGCTGGGATCCCGGAAGCGACTCGATCGTCCGTACCTTGATGCAGGCGATGGCACCCGAAGGAATCACCTACACAGACTTCGGGCCAGGCATGAGCATGGGACACTCCGTGGCAGCACGTGCCATAGCTGGTGTCCGAGATGCTCTCTCTATGACCCTACCTGTAGGCTACGGACAGCACCGCAGACAGGTCTATGTGGAGCTAGAGGCTGGAGTCAACGAAGAGCAGGTACGCCAAGCGATCCTCGCCGATGATTACTTCGCTCATGACGAAACGATTGTCACCTTCGTTCCCTCAGTTGCTGCTCTAGAGGATGTAGGCCATGGCGTACACATGATGCGCAAAGGGGTCTCGGGCGTAACGCACAACCAGCGTCTCACCTTCGAGATGCAGATCAACAACCCCGCTCTGACCGCCCAGATGATGGTCGCCTCGGCCCGCGCTACGCAGCGTCTCACCCCAGGAGCCTACACGCTCCCCGAGGTGCCAGTCATAGACCTACTCGCTGGTGACCGCTCCGACTGGATCGCCCATCTAGTCTAATTTCTAACGTCTAACGTCTAACGTCTAACCTCTAACCTCTAACCTCTAACAACATGCCTAGCACATTACCACTACTAGCCATCACATGGGACGTCAGCCCCGCCATCTTTACCATCGGCACCTTTGAGTTGCGCTGGTATGCCATACTCTTTGCCGTAGGGCTCTTTGTCTTCGGCCCGTGGATCGTGCATCGCATCTGGCAAAAAGAAGGCTTGCCCGAGCCATGGTTTGACAAGCTCTTTTGGTACGTAGCCATCGGTACGATCGTAGGTGCTAGACTAGGACACTGTCTCTTCTACGATCCTCTCTACTACCTTGCCAATCCCGTTGAGATCTTGAAAACGTGGGAGGGCGGACTAGCGAGCCACGGCGGTGTGATCGGTCTCATCATCGTCATGTGGATCTACGCACGCAAAGTTTCGCACAAACCAATTCTCTGGGGCATGGATCGACTCTGCGTACCCATAGGTCTCGTGGCAGCCATGATACGTTTAGGTAACTTGATGAATAGCGAGATCTTCGGCTATCCTACCGATGTCCCTTGGGGCTTTCGCTTCGTACGCTCAGCCGAGTGGCAGACCTTAGCAGGTGGCATGCCTTGCCACCCGACCGCCATCTACGAGGCGCTTGCCTATCTACTCGTCTTCGCCATCTGTATGTGGCTCTACTGGCGTCGCAATGCGGGCTACAAGTATCATGGGCTCATCGTCGGGACGCTCCTGACGCTCACCTTCATCGCTCGTATCCTCATCGAGCAGGTCAAGTTCGTTCAAGAGCCGTGGGAACACAGATTGGTCGACTCCATCGGACTTAACCAGGGGCAACTACTCAGCATCCCCTTTATCATCATCGGAGTTGGTATGATCATCTACGCCCTACGCCACCCAGTGCCTCAGGCAGAGGTGGAGCGTCTACTCGCTGAGGAGGCACGGCGCAAGGAGCAAGCCGCTCATCAGAACAAGAAGTAAATCTATTCACTATTATAAAGCAACCATTATACTATGGAATATCGTAACCAAATCACCGATTCAATATACTATATCGGAGTCAATGACCGCACGAAGCGCCTCTTCGAGGGCTCCTGGTCACTACCCCATGGCGTCAGCTACAACTCTTATCTGCTCGTGGGCGAGCAGGTCGTACTCATCGATGGTGTCGAGATAGGCACAGCTGAGAAGCATCTTGGCGAGATCAAAGCGATCATCGGCGACCGTCCTATCGACTACCTCATCGTGAACCACATGGAGCCGGATCACAGTGGCTCTATCGGTCTCCTACGCACGCTCTATCCTGAGATGAAGGTGGTGGGTAATGCCAAAACCTTCGGTATGCTCGACTCTTACTTCGCACCGATCCCTCAGGAGCAGCGCGTAGTCGTTTCGGAGAAAGAGCCCCTAGAGGTGGGCGACTTCTCCTTCCAATTCGTCATGGCACCGATGGTACACTGGCCCGAGGTCATGTTTACCTACGAAAGCTCCAACAACGTCCTCTTCACGGCCGACGCCTTCGGCACCTTTGGTGCACTCAATGGCGCTATCATAGACCGAGATATGAATCTCGACCTTTACTACGAGGAGATGTACCGCTACTACGCCTGCATCGTGGGTAAGTTCGGCATGTTTGTCCAGAAGGCTCTGGAGAAGTACAGCTCTCTAGGGCTGTCGCCACAGTACATCTGTCCGACTCATGGACCCGTATGGACAGAGCTCGGCTTCCCCCAGGCACTCGCCATCTACGACCAGCTCAGCAAGTACGACACGAGCTGTGGCGCAGTCATCCTCTATGGCAGTATGTATGGACACACCGAGCAGATGGCCGAGGCTGTCGCTCAGGGTCTAGCGCAGAGCGGTATCAAGGAGATTGTCGTGCACAACGTCAGCACGGCCGACCCCTCGCACATGCTCCGTGACATCTTCAAGTATCGTGCCCTCATCGTCGGTGCTCCGACCTATAGCAACGACCTCTTTCCCCCAATGCGTGAGATCCTCAACAAGGTAGCACTCCGCGAGGTCAAGCATCACCTCATCGGATACTTCGGCGGATGCACCTGGGCAGGCAAAGCTGTCAAGATCATGCCTGAAATCCTCGAGCAGCTAGCCTTCGAGCAGGTGACCGACCCCGTCGAGATCAAGGGAGCAGCTACCGAGGAGCAGCTCGCCCAGGGTCGTGACCTAGGTGCTGCTATCGCTAAGAGACTACTAGAGCTTTACCGTTAATACCTAAATACCAACAACCAACAAATAATCTATGAGACTTGTTATCGAGCAAGATTATGCTGCCATGTCTACATGGGCAGCAGAGCATGTGATCAAACGCATCAATGAGTTTGCACCCACAGCTGACCACCCTTTTGTGATCGGTCTGCCCACAGGCTCTACCCCTATTGGTATGTATCAAGAGCTGTCCAAAGCCTGTCAGGCTGGTCGTGTCAGCTTCAAGAACGTAATTACAGTCAATATGGACGAGTATGTCGGTCTAGAGCCCTCACATCCCGAGAGCTACCACTACTTTATGAAGAGTAACTTCTTCGACCACATCGACATCGATCCCAAGAATACACACCTCCTCAATGGTTTGGCAGAGGACACTACTGCCGAGTGCCAAGCTTACGAAGAGATGATCCAGTCGCTCGGAGGTATTGATCTCTTCATCGGAGGTATCGGCTCCGATGGGCATATCGCCTTCAACGAGCCAGGCTCCTCGCTAGCCTCTCGTACCCGTGAGGTGCGTCTGATGCCCGAGACAATCCGTGACAACAGCCGTTTCTTTGACAACGACCTCTCGAAGGTTCCCACTCGCGCCCTCACCGTAGGTGTTGGCACCGTGACAGACGCTCGTGAGGTGATGATCCTCATCAGTGGTTCGAACAAGGCGCGTGCTCTCTGCAAGGCCGTCGAGGGGCATATCACCCAGATGTGTCCTATCTCTGCGCTGCAGCTTCACTCCGACAGCATCATCGTCTGTGATGACGACGCTGCCGTAGAGCTACAGGTGAAGACTTTCCGCTTCTACAAGCAGGAGGAGAAGCTAGCCCGCGAGGGTCTAGCCTACTAAGAGGTAGAGGCTCACAAATAGACTGGCAGATGCTCCCGTAGCATACGCCACAAGACCAGAGAAGGTCGAGAAGCATTCGTTGCTCCTCGGCCTTCTTTCCTTATCTCCACGGTCCAATCAAACTTTCCATCGTTGGAAAATTGAAATTCCTCCCTTGGGATCAAACGCTCCCTCCCTTGGGATTGAAAAGTTCCTCCCTTGGAACTGAAGAGTTCCTCCCTTGGAACTGAAGAGTTCCTCCGTTGGAACTAAAAAGTTCCAAGGTAGGAACCGTTTTGGAACTTTTACAAATGCACCCATCTCCCCACACGAAGCAGCTAGCGACAGCACTACTGACCGCACCATGCTATGGGAGACTTATAGCTAAACGTTGGGACGACACAAGCTTAATTACCGATGTTTAGGTATTGATTTGCGTAGGCTCTCATTCATACCTTTGCAGTGCAATCAGACAACCAGTTTTTCTAAGCAAACAAAGTATATGAAGAAAACAATCCTACTCTCTCTAGTGGCGCTAATGATGATGCTACTATGCACTTCGTGCGACAAGAACAAGAACAAACCGAAGCCTAATCCCTCACAAGGGGAGTGGGTGACCAAGAAGATTGTCGTAGACGCTTCCGACTATACGAAGTGGGTCTACATCAACTTTGCCAAGTGCGAAGTGGTCAGCGTCTCCGCTCCCGAGACCGATCTCTCGTGGGATCTAGGTCTGCACCGCTACGACTTCAAGACCAACGGCGGTGCCTCTGGTAAGGGCAAGGGTGCTGCCGCTCGCTCGACACAGCAAGACCTAAAGGCAGATATTCCTACACCTAAGGATAGCGAGTGGACGCTAGACCGTGAGGGTATGCTCCTGATGAAGTTTGGTGTCAACGAGGATGGCAAGCACGATATCGAGTACAAGAAGCAGTCGGCCAATTTCCTGCTCACATCAGAGCCTAAGGGTGAGGGACAACCTGGATACCTAAACAAGGGTATCATCAGCATGGCCGGTATGCCTCCCAAGGTGACGATAGATCCTTCTGTCTTTCTCGTTCGCTCGTCCGCTGGTGAGATCGTTCGCGTCCGTGTCCTAGACTATCAGAGTGCTACGAAGAAGACGGGGCACATTACCCTCGAGTATGCCATGCAGGCAGACAAGAAGTAATCACCGCCTTACTAGCTCGGAGCTACTAGAGAGACCGCTCTCTGTGGCTCCGAGCTTGCTTGGCTCTAAGCGTCTCTTAAGCGCGCTGAGCCTATTCCCTTTTACTCCCTAAGCTTCACTATATGAAAAGGTCTCTATACACCCTCCTCTCCCTCATTACCCTCGCAGGATCT
Source organism: uncultured Porphyromonas sp. (assembly GCA_900538385.1). Lineage (GTDB taxonomy): Bacteria > Bacteroidota > Bacteroidia > Bacteroidales > Porphyromonadaceae > Porphyromonas. The sequence continues at coordinate 10,225 of UWSO01000037.1, read as the reverse complement.
CTCTCTGCCACGACACTCCCTCAGGATTCGACATTCGTAGATAGTACGAGAGTCAAGTGCCTCGACGCAGTGGTCGTCACGGGTACCCGCACACGCTGCCCGATGAAAAACATCTCCATACCGATCCGCGTCGTCTCGCCAAAGGAGATCGAAGCGGTTCAGGCGCGCTCTGTGGAGGATCTGTTGCAGATGGTGATCCCAGGCGTGCAGACGAGTATTCACGGCACGCAAAATCGGATGAGCATACGGGGACTCTCGGCAGACTACTACCTCTTCCTCGTAGATGGTGAGCGCATGACCAACGAGGGCTCAGCTAGTAGCGTAGACCTGGAGCGTATAGATCCCTCCTCGATAGAGCGCATTGAGATGCTACAAGGCTCTAGCTCGGCTCTCTATGGGAGCAATGCCATAGGCGGCGTGATCAACATCATCACGAAGCGGAGCCACAAGAAGCTCGGTGCCAACCTCTCTAGCCACTACGACACTGAGAGCATACAGCGCTACAACGGTCGTCTGGAGATGAGACTGGGTCGTGTGACCAGCACCACAACGGGTGGCTATGCCAAGCAGCATGACTACGAGCTACCAGGCGTCAGTGCCGATAGACCACGCACGATGCCAGGCTTCTACACCTTTAACATTGGAGAAAAGCTTCGCTACCTTTCCCCAGACAAGCGTCTCTCGATCACCGCTACGGGACGCTTTCACTCACGCATGCAGAACTTTGACGATAAGGAGAAGAACCGCTACCAAAGCCCCACTGGCAATCTGCAAGTACTCTACAAACCCGCCGACGGACACTCCATAGAGACCAGCTACCACATCGAGGGGTACAAGCGAGACAAGTACTTCTTCCTCGCCACAGAGGAGGAGGGTCCCTGGGAGCCTCAGTTTAACTACCTGACGCAGACGGCGCGCATGCAGTACAACTACGACCCCTCGGAAGATCCCTACAAGCCTACCTTCAATGCGGGTGTGGAGATCCTCCACGAGAACCTGCGCAGCGTACAGGTGACCAATATCAATGACGTGCATCGCGCCTCAACCAAGACGCTCTACGGGCAGATGCTTTGGCGTATGGACAATAACTGGAGTACCACCGTAGGCCTCCGTCAGGATATGCACTCGACCTATGGCACCCACCTGACACCTCGCCTATCGATCATGTGGCGCAATCGCAACTACGCCCTACGCGTTAGCTACTCCGAGGGCTTTAGGTCGCCTTCGCTCAAGGAACTCTTTATGGATTGGGACCACAGAGGTATGTTTCGCATCAAAGGCTCTAGCGACCTCAAGCCTGAGATCAGCCACCTCGTGATGATAGCTCCGGAGTACAACAACTCCTTTATGAATCTCTCCCTCTCGGCCTCATACAATCGCATCAACAACCGTATCTATACGCGTCCCGAGCAGGAGGGCAGTGTACTCCAATATCGCAACGGGGAGAAGCCCCTAGACCTATGGAGCGGTACGGCGATGCTACGGGTCACACCCTTCGCAAACTTTGATATCAACATCAACTACGCCTTAGTCCTAGAGCAGATGGAGGTACAAGGCAAGACGCAGTCCTTCCATATCCGCAACACGAGACCACACCATATCAATGGCTCCGTACAATATGGTCATCGCTGGGGGGCATACACGCTCTCGGGACAGGTCTCAGGACGCTACCTCAGTGGCGTGACCTCCGCCGTTTACGACAATGCCCGCGATGACTACAGCTACGAGTCTTATCCTGGCTACGCACTCTTTAGGGCAAGCGTCACGCAGCGCTGGCAGACCGTCCTAGACCTTAGCCTGACGCTAGGCTGCGACAACCTTTTCAACTACATGACCCCGATCATCGAGCAGGGCGCTTCGCTATCGCCTGGACGTAGCTACTTTGTTTCGCTCTCACTGAACTACTAAAAAGGGCTTCCCCCTACTTAATACTCTCTCTGTATGACTTTCTCTAAGAAGTATCTCTACTACATAGGAGCACCAGTACTACTGATACTCATCATCCTCGGTACTTATCTCTTGTGGCCTAAGCCAGTGCGGGTAGCACTGGTCAATATGCCAGACTTCGTTGCCTCTCGTATGGCAGTGGCGGTCGACAAGAAGAATGTGCGCCTCACGGCCGTCACGGACCTCTCCGAGCTGAAGAACTACGACGCTATGATCGCCTTCGGTATGGGGCTCAAGTGGACCGACGAGGACCGTGCGCTGATCAAGCAGCTGGGCGAAGAGAAGGGGCTGAAGTACCTCGCCTACATGACCACGACGCCAGAAAATAACATTTCCAACCTAGACTCGTTACAAAGGGAAAAGCTGGAGTCTTATCTGGTGAATGGCGGTACGAGCAACTACCGCTCGGGCTTTAACTATATCCGTAAGGAAGTCCTCGGTAAGTCACTCCGAACGGGGACTATCGAGGAACCGATAGAGTACGGCTACGACCTGCTCTTTACGGACGAAGACCCTGACCTAGCCTTCGACAGTGTTGAGAGCTTTCAGAAGTTCTACAACGAGCATGGCTACAAGGAGGGAGCTCCCCGCATTGCGCTTTTTACGGGCATCGCAGGTCCCTTCGGATCGAGCCGAGACTACTTAGACGAGCTGATCGGAGCGCTGGAGGAGTCCGGCTTTAACGTCTACCCCATCAGTGCGATGACACGCCGACTAGAGTTCCTCTCAGAGATCAAGCCACAGGCGGTCATCTACTTCGCCCACGGACGCTTCGGCGGCGACCCCGCCATCGCTTGGCTCAAAGAGCACAACGTGCCTATCTTCTCTCCGCTCATCGTATCGGAGGAGTATAGCGACTGGCTACAAGACAAGCAAGGCATGTGGGGCGGTTACCTCAGCCAAACCGTCGTAACGCCTGAGATAGATGGCGCGATACATCCCTTTGCGCTGGTGACACTGCGGGAGAACAAGCAGGGCTTTAAGGAGTTTCACACGATCCCCGAGCGTCTGCCCGACTTCTGCTCGCTACTCCACCGATATGTCAAACTACAGACGATGAGCAACGCGGACAAGCGCATAGCACTCTTTTACTTCAAGGGTCCTGGACAAAACAGTCTCGTGGCGCAAGGCATCGAGGTAGTGCCCTCGCTCTACAACGTCCTGAAGCACCTACAGAGCCAAGGCTACGATCTGACGGGCTTGCCCGACACAGAGGAGGCTTTTGCAAAAGATCTGATGTCTCGTGGCGCACTCTACAACAATTATGCGGAGGGCAACAAACAACTAATGCTACGTAGCAATTACCCCGCCTTTGTCTCAACGCAAGAGCTGACGCAGTGGATCGACGACACCTTTCCCCCGGCACTCAAGGACAGCATAGAGACTCGCTACGGCGCGATCCCTGGGCACGACCTTGTCTTAGAGCGTGACGGCGTCGAGGGCATTGCGGTGACCCGACTCACTTATGGTAAGGTAGCACTCCTACCTCAACCTGGTTCTGGTAGCGGAGAGCTAGACTTCAAGATGGTACACGGCTCTACCTCCGTACCCGCTTACCCATACATAGCCAGCTATCTGTGGGCTCGTAACGGCTGGCAAGCTGACGTTCTGATGCACTTCGGCACCCACGGCAGTCTGGAGTTTATCCCCGGCAAGCAGGTGGCTCTGAGTAACTACGACTACACCGATAGACTCGTGCGTGACCTGCCACACATCTATTACTATACGACGGCCAACGTCGGCGAGTGTATGATCGCCAAGCGTCGCTCTTATGGGCAGGCAGTCTCTTACTTAGCACCGCCCTTTATCGATACACAGCTAGACAAAGAGATGCAACCGCTGCGCGACTTGACCGACCGCTACCTAGCTTCGGAAAAGGATGACGACGCGCTCTCCAAGCGTATCAAAGAGATGACCATCGCTAAGGGCTTCCACAGAGACCTCAAGCTAGACTCCACGATGAGCAAGCCCTACACGAGAGACGAGATAGAGCTAGTCGCCAGCTTCATTGACGAGCTGGCCAATGCTAAGATCGTGGGCGGTATGTACACGACGGGTGTTCCCTTCTCCTCGGAGAAGATCCGCTCTAGTGTCCGCCTCCTTTCGGTCGACCCGATAGCCTATGCACTGGCTCAGATAGACAAGTCTCGCGGACGGATCACCGATGCTCAGATCAAGGACGATGTTTACTTCAACTCTCGTTACCTCCGTCCTGCCGACCACTTCGTGGCTCGTGTTCAGGATCGAGAGATTGCCGCAGGAGAGGTCGATGCGCTCCTTCAGTCGCTAGGCGTCAGTGGTGCCGAGTTGGCTCGTGCCGACCAATTCCTCAAGGCGCAGCAAGAGGAGAGCGCACAGTCCGGTATGATGGGCGGAATGCCTGCCGGCATGATGGGTGGCGACAAGGCAAAAGCTAAGCCACAGGGCAAGCCTAGCGGGATGCCTAGCGGTCACCCAGGAGGTATGCCCAAGGGGATGCCTAAAGAAATGGGTGGCGGTACGTCTCCTCACGGCAAGCCCGCCAGTGCCGAGACGAAGAAAGATCCCAAGCTGGTACTCCTCGCCGAGGGAATCAGTCTGTTGCGTCGCTCTGTGGCAGAGATACCATATTACAAGCGTATGCTGAGCAGTTCGCCACAGCTCGAGCTAGCTTCGCTCGCCAATGCGCTCAGTGGTGGCTACACGGCACCTTCGCCAGGCGGAGACTTCATCGCTAGTCCCTCCGTACTACCCACCGGGCGCAACCTCTACGCCATCGATCCCGAGATGACACCCACGGCAAAGGCATGGGAGGACGGACAGCAACTAGCCGATGCGCTTATCGCTGACTACCGCTCTCGTCACAACGATTCGATACCGCGCAAGGTGAGCTTCACGCTCTGGAGCAGTAGCTTCATCGAGAGCGAGGGTACGACAATTGCAGAGATCATGGCGCTCCTCGGTGTCGAGCCCGTGCGTGACCGCCGTGGCAAGGTGATCGACGTTCGCGTCGTACCCATCAAGGAGCTCGGCAGACCTCGTGTGGATGTGGTCATACAGACCTCGGGGCAACTCCGAGACATCGCAGCCTCCCGACTCTTCCTCTTGCAAAAGGCTATGGACCTCGTTGCAGAGACCAAGGATGGCAAGACGCCTAACCAGATAGCCCTCGGACGTGTCGAGGCAGAGCGTGTGCTCCTAGAGCATGGCGTACCCCCTGAGCAGGCTCGTAAGCTTAGCGGTAAGCGTATCTTCGGCGGTCTCAACGGTGCCTACGGTACTGGCATTCAGGAGATGGTCGAGAGCGGTGACCGCTGGGAGAAAGAGAGCGAGATCGCCGAGGTTTACATGAACAACATGGGCGCCATCTATGGCGACGAAGATCTTTGGGGCGAGACTGCCAAGGGGATCTTTGAGGCGGCACTGCAAAACACAGATGCCGTCGTTCAGCCCCGTCAGAGCAATACGTGGGGCGCGCTAAGCTTGGATCACGTCTATGAGTTTATGGGCGGGCTCACCCTCTCCGTGCGTCACGTCACGGGCAAGGATCCCGAGGGCTACTTCACCGATCTGCGTAACCGTCGTCGTGTCAAGACGCAGGAGATCAAGCAGGCTATCGGCATCGAAGCTCGCACCACCATCCTCAACCCCACCTATGTGCGTGAGCAGCTCAAAGAGGGCGCTGGAGCGGCAGACGCTATCGACGAGACCATCCGCAATACCTATGCGTGGAACGTCATGAAGCCCTCCGCCATCGACAAGGAGCTCTGGGACGCTCTCTACGATATGTATGTCGTGGACAAGCATCAGCTCGGCACCGTCGACTTCTTCGAGCGAAACAACCCCGCAGCCCTGCAAGACCTCACCGCCTCCATGATGGAGACCATTCGCAAGGGTTACTGGCAGGCAACTGCTGAGCAAAAGCAGACCATCGCTCAGCTCCATGCTGAGAGCTTGGCAAAGGCGGGTGCTGGCTGTAGCGGTATGGTCTGTGACAATGCTAAGCTGCGTAAGATGATCCAAGATCAACTCACACCCGAGCAGCAGCAAGAGTACACCGCCGCCCTAGACAAAGCGCTCAAAGTGACCTCACAGTCTGGCCAAAAGCAGCAGGTACTCTCGAAGGACTCGGACAAGGCTCAGGACAAGAAGCACTCCTCAAGCTCTGCCTCTGCAGAGGATCAGGATAGTCTCTACACGACCGAGATAGTTGTCATCGGAGGTGTCGTAATCGTCCTCATACTGGTGCTCTCCATCCTTTACAGCAGACGTAGGAAGCGTACGAAGTAAGAGATGATACTCATCGTTTCCATCTTTGCGCTCCTAGTGGCGCTCACCACCACAGCCGTACGATCTGATCATAGGGTGCGACTAGCACATGCGGTACTCTATATCGTAGGCTTGGTGGCGACCCATCAGGCGACTCTGCGGGTGAGCAAGTTAGCTCTCGATGCTATGCTACGTCAGGCGGAGCAGCTCTCCACACTCGCCATGATGGTCTCGCTAGAGCTGCTGCTCACGATGGCGGTCGTCACCTACCGACCCGCACACCGACATCTGCGTACGATCTATCATCGGGAGGGACTAGTCGTAGCGGTCATGACCGCTTGCCACCAGATAGCCGTATGGCTACCCTCGCTACTGATGCTACCTGCGCTATGCTACCTGAGGAGCTTTGTCATCTACAGCATGCCCGGGGTCCATTACTGGGCAGTGACCATAACCTTTGCTGTGGTGCTCCTCCTACTCATTGAGCTGACACCTCGCCTGATACGTGATCGGGAGTTCCTCCGTCTGCTCGCTATGCTCTTAGCTGGAGTGCTAGCCGTGGGTAGCGTCATTGCCTACATCCTCATCCCAGAGCGCCCCCAAGCACCAGAGGTCCAGCTAGACAGCTCCTCGCCTAGAGAGCTGTGCATCCTCCTCGCGACCCTCGCAGGCGGCGTGCTCATCGGCTATGTAGCCATGCTCATCAAGGCAAAAGGCTCACGCAAATAAGACAGTTACACACACAACAGATTACTATGAAATTCATTTCAGACACCATGTTTCTCCTCTCCAATGGTCTCCTCATACCAGTGATCATTGGACTACTCCTACTCTTCCTCCTAGCCCTCCTCATGCTGGGAGGACTCATCGAGCGGACACAGCGCTACAAGCGACTACAGCGACGCTACTTCTCCCATCAGCGTGAAGACGCTAGCGCACTACTCGGCAGACTGCGCCAAGAGCTGGGCGGTGAGAGTCCAGAGACAGCACGGCTAGACCTCTTTGAGGAGCTACTACGCTCGCTACTCACAGCTCCCGCAGCTGAGCGCAACCTACTCATCGGCGAGTATGAGCTACGCCTCGACAAGCGCCTCGTCTACCCGCAAGTCTTGACCAAGTTCGGCCCAATCCTCGGACTGATGGGTACCCTCATCCCAATGGGACCGGCGCTCGTCGGGCTGAGCAGTGGCGATATGGCGACCATGGCGTACAATATGCAGGTCGCCTTTGCGACCACCGTGTTGGGACTCTTCGTCTCCGCCATCGGCTATCTGACCTTGCAGAGACTCCACCGCTATCACCACCAAGAGCTCATCTACATTGACTACATCGACGAACTCCTAACTCAAGCTGAAGATGAGACGAAGAAGTAAGCGACGCACCCTACACCACGACGACACCGATCCATCATCGCTCGTGAGCAACCTCTTTGACGTGGCGATGGTCTTTGCCGTGGCGCTGATGGTGGCTCTGGTCACGAAGTTTAGCATGACCGAGATGCTCACGCAGGAGGACTTCACCATCATCAAGAACCCCGGCAAGGACAATATGGAGATCATCTCCAAAAAAGGCTCCACCATCGAGCGGTACACACCGACCGACAGCGAGGACGCCTCCAATCAGCGCCGCGGTAAGCGCGTCGGCATTGCCTACGAGCTGGAGAATGGCGAGGTCATCTACATCCCCGAGGAGTAAACGACTAGGCTGCTTACAGCCCGCTAAGCCGCCCCTAACCCGATTTCTTTCTCACGAAAGTGTTTCCAAAGCTTCAGGTGGAAAAAACACTAACTATTTAAATGGTCTCTATATGGACTGCGAGCTGCTGGAGTGCTTTCTTGAGCGTGATGGGGAGTGCTAGCCACTCGCTCTCATCGTCTAGTGGTACCCATGTACCACCGTCTGGTAGCGGTAGGGTGCTGCTGTCGGGTATTACGGTGTAGTAGCAGTCGATGTAGAGCTGTCTGTGCGTAAGCCGATGCTTGTAACGTTTGAAGGGGTGTAGCTGGCATTGCTCTAGCATTGCGGGTAGCGCAGGTCGTGACTGTAGAAGTAGCTCCTCTTGTGGAGCTACGGGCTGGTCGTATAGTAGTGTGGGTTGGTAGAGCTTGGCCCATATATCGCCCGTGGAGCGCTGATAAAGTATCGTCTGCCAGTGGTCTGAAGTCCTTTTGAGTACAAATAGGTAGCCTAAGTGTCGGGGCTGGACGGAGAGTTTGAGTGCTTTGCGTGGCAGGCGTGCTCGCTCGGGGCTATCTGCAGAGGGGCATTCGCTACGGACAGGGCAGCGGGTGCAGTCGCATAGCTGAGGGGTGCAGATGAGTGCGCCTAGCTCGATCATCGCTTGGTTGTGTAGTCCTGGATGCGGAGCTTTTTCGACCAATTGTCTGGCTAGGGCGGTGTAGTACTTCTTTCCCTGGGTGGTGTCTATTGGCTCCTCAGAGGCATAGAGTCGACTCAGTACACGGAGTACGTTGCCATCGACGGCGGGGTATGGCTGATCATAGGCAAAGGAGAGAATGGCTCCAGCCGTGTAGTCGCCAATGCCAGGGAGGGCGCGCACTGTCTTATAGTCTGTCGGGAAGGTGCCTTCCAACTCCTGGACGATGATTTGAGCCGCACGATGTAAGTTGCGAGCACGGCTGTAGTAGCCTAGACCCTCCCAGAGCTTGAGCACCTCGTCAAGCGGTGCTGCAGCAAGGTCTGAGACGGTGGGGTAGTGGTCGACAAATCGTAAGTAGTAGCTCGTCCCTTGATCTATCCGCGTCTGCTGTAGGATCACCTCACTGAGCCATATACGATATGGATCGTTTATGTCTCGCCAGGGTAGCTTACGATGATTCTCTTGGTACCAGCTGTGTAGCTTGTTGAGTAGTGTACTCAAAAGGGGTGCTTCTTTAGATAGAGAGCATGTGTAGTAAGTCGATGAGGTCTGGGTCAATGCGCTTTTGCTTTTTGGTCGCCTTAACAAAAGGTACGTAGACGATCTCATCATTATCGTAGCCGATCATCACATTGCGCTGCTCATCGAGGAGTGCCTGCACAGCAGCTGCACCCATACGACTACCCATGATGCGGTCGGTAGCGCATGGTATACCGCCTCTTTGTAGATGCCCTAAGATGGTGACACGAATGTCAAACTTGGGGTAGCGACGCTTGAAGTCATCGGCGATGAAGAGTGTCTGCCCCTCACGCTCACCGCTCTCAGTGACGAGGATGATGCTACTACTCTTGGTCTTGCGGAAGCCACTCTCGATCATCTTCTTGAGTGACTCGGTACTGGTCGGGTCTTCGGGGATGAGAGCTCCTTCTGATCCTGTAGCGATAGCTCCATTGAGTGCTAGGAATCCGGACTCACGACCCATCACTTCGACAAAGAAGATGCGCTCATGGCTTGAGGCGGTGTCTCTTAGTTTGTCGACAGCATCCATAATAGTGTTGAGCGCTGTCGTATAACCTATCGTGAGGTCGGTGCCTGCGAGGTCGTTGTCGATGGTAGCGGGGATGCCTACGATGGGCAGATTATGCTCATTGGCTAGGAGTCGTGCACCAGTGAGTGATCCATCACCTCCGATGACGACGAGACCGTCTATTTCATTATCCTGAATGACTTGATAGGCACGAGCACGACCTTCGGGAGTCTCAAACTCATGGCTTCGTGCCGTCTTGAGGATAGTTCCTCCACGCTGTATGATATTGCTTACGTTCTCGACGGTAAGCTCTATGACATTGTTTTCGATAAGACCTGTATAGCCCTTTATGATGCCACATACAGAGATGCCGTGGTACAGTGAGGCTCTAGCGACGGCCCGTATAGCAGCATTCATGCCTGGGGCATCACCGCCCGATGTGAGTACGCCTATGCGTTTGATGCGATTCATGCTCAAGAGTGTTAGTCAGATAGTAATCTATGCTACAAAGGTAGCACTTTTACCGCAAGTGTGGAGCTAGAGCGATCAGGGCTGACGCATTATACCTTGTATCCAAGGAGCTATTCCTGACGCCAACCGAGGAATAGATGGATTAAGTCTTG
>UWSO01000036.1 GCA_900538385.1 uncultured Porphyromonas sp. | reverse complement strand
TTTCAGTTGATTCTTCCGAAGAATTTTTTCTTTCCTCCGAGGAAATCGGAATTTCATCGGGAGCTATTTGGGAAATTCTTCGGGAGGAAGCCGAATCATCGAAGAGGAGGGCGTAATCTCGCAGGATTTGTAGCCACTGTGTAGCGATGCTCGGACCGTGTATCTTTGTCATCATCACGTGTATCTTTGTTATCATCATATGTAGCTCTTAGCAAACTGGGTATAATGCGTCAGCCCTGATGACTCCATACAGGAAAAATGTAGTTTTATACGGAAAGAACTATTGTGTCACGAGCGCAACTATGGATGAGTGCCTAAAAAAACAATGTGACGGCGTGCGCAAAAAGAGTATCTTTGCATTAGTAGAGACCATGGTCTCATAGACTCAATCAACATACTACGAAGATGACACAGATAGCAAGATGGTTTACAGCACTCACCCTAACGCTATTACTAGCGGGGTGTGGCGTCGTGCCTATCACGGGACGACAGCAACTCAACCTCGTGTCGGACGCTGAGATCTCGGCGGCCAGCGCACAGCAATATAATCAGTTTATCCGCAAGGCGAATGTGGACAATCGCTCGCAACAAGGGCAGCAGACGCTCCGTGTGGCGCAGCGTATAGCACAGGCTACGGATAACTATTTGCGCAATAATGGCTACGACCAGATAGCGCAGGCAAACCAGTGGGAGTTTAACTTCGTCCGTGATCGTCAGGTCAATGCTTTCTGTATGCCTGGTGGCAAGATTGTCGTCTACAGTGGCTTGCTCCAGGCGACGCGTCCTACCGACGATGAGCTGGCAGCGGTCATAGCGCACGAGGTCTCTCACGCTGTGGCTAAGCACGCCAACGAGCGCATTAGCCGTGAGATGCTTACGCAGCTGGGCGGACAGGTCCTGACGGGGATGGTCGGCTCGAAGAGTGCTGCCCTCGGGGGGATCCTCCAGCAGGTTTATCCAATCGGTTCGCAACTCTTGGTTTCGCTTCCCTATGGTCGCAAGCAAGAGTACGAGGCGGACAAGATCGGTATGGTCTTTATGGCAATGGCGGGCTACGATCCAGCAGCTGCTGTGACGCTCTGGCAAAAGATGGCACAGCAGGGGCAGAAGTCGCCGGAATTCCTCAGCACCCACCCCAGCGATCAGAATCGTATCCGAGCTATTCAAGAGTTTCTCCCTGAGGCTCAGCAATACTATCGTGGCTCTGGGGTTATGTCACAAGGACCTAAGCGCTCGATCAAGTCGCTTGACAAAAACATGCGCCAAGAGCGTCGACAAGCCGCTAGTCAATTGAGAGACAACGGAAGCTCCTCGTCAGCTAAGCAGCAGGACGGCGGAGGCTTTCACTACGAGCCTGTCGGTCGCTAATGGACGTGTGGGATAGAGGCTTTGTCCACTACTATTACGGCACGGGCAAAGGCAAAAGTACCGCAGCCATGGGGCTGGCAATACGCACGCTCGGTCATGGCGGACGGGTCTACATCGGACAGTTTATCAAGACGATGCGCTACGGTGATGTGCTCTTCCTGGAGCAGCATACGAAGCGTGAGGAGTGTACCATCGAACTGTACGGAACGATGTACGGTGGTACGGGCTGCCTGATAGATCACGCTGCTAGTCCTAAGGATGTGCAGGCGGCCGAGCTGGGACTGGCGCGAGCCGTCGAGCGGATGTGTTCGGGACTGTACGACCTTGTCGTCTGGGACGAAGTCTCTATGGCTGTCGGCTTGGGCTTGCTCAGCGTAGAAGACCTCATCGATGCGATAAAGCAGCGCCCCGATGAGTGCGAATTGGTACTCACGGGGCGACACTATTGTGAAGAGCTGCTGCCATATTGCCAGCTTGTCACTAACTTTGCAGAGGTCAAGCACTATTACCATGACGGAGTCTTATCTCGCACTGGGATCGAGCATTGACCTGATTAACTTTTAATTTATATGATACGTATCACACAATATATCTTACCGCTGCTCCTCGGGCTCTCGTTGCTCTCCTGCAATAAGGAGCAGCAGAGCCAGCAGACGGCTCAGGGGGAAGAGGAGACACCCCGCGTGGCTACCCCCTTTGAGGCGGATAGTGCTTATAATTTTGTGGCTAAGCAGGTCGCCTTCGGACCGCGCATCCCTGGCTCCTCGGGACATACCGCTTGTCTCGCTTGGATGAAAGAGCAACTGACGCAGTACGGTGCTACGGTTGTGGAGCAGAGCTTCGAGGCGACAGCGCATGACGGGACGAAGCTCCCTTTGACCAATTTGATCGCCTCGTACAACCCCTCCGCCTCGCAGCGCATTCTCTTGATGGCGCACTGGGACACGCGTCCTTGGGCGGACAAAGATCCTAACGCTGCCAACCACACCGAGCCGATCCTCGGTGCAGACGATGGAGGTAGTGGTGTCGGTGTCCTAATTGAGGTAGCTCGGCTACTGGGGAGTGTCGCTGCGCCTCAAACGATCGGGGTGGATATCGTGCTCTTCGACGGAGAGGACTACGGCACTTACTCCAACGAGGAGAGCTGGTGCCTAGGCTCTACTCACTGGAGCAAGAACCCGCACGTGGCTGGCTACCAAGCGATGGGCGGCATCTTACTAGATATGGTAGGCGGGCGTGATGCATCTTTTTACTGGGAGTATTTCTCCAAGAGTTACGCACCGCAACTTCTCACCAAGGTGTGGAGCAAAGCTGCCGAGCTAGGCTACGGATCTTACTTTCACCAAGCGGATGGCGGCGGCTTGACTGACGACCATGTGCCCGTGATTCGCAACCTCGGCATTCCCTGCATTGACATTGTCAACTATGACCCGCAGAGCGAGGAGGGCTTTGCCCCCTATTGGCACACACTACAAGATAATATGAGCAACATCTCAGCAGAGACGCTAGGAGCTGTCGGGCATACCGTCATGGCGGTGCTCAAAGACCTAGATGCTCATTGATTAGCTTTATCGACTTATGACTATAGACGAACGACAAGAGGAGCTCATCTCTCAGTTTGAACTCGTAGACGACTGGATGGATCGCTACCAAATGATCATCGACCTAGGAGACCAACTGGAGCCTGTCGAGGATACGGAGCATACGACCGAAAACCTCATCGACGGCTGTCAGAGCCGGGTCTGGATCATCATATCGCCACAAGAGGACGGCACACTACACCTCAAGGCAGACAGCGATGCGCTCATTACCAAGGGCATTGCCGCCATGCTCCTCTACTGCTACAATGACCAGCCCGCACAGGCTATCGTAGAGACACCGCTCTACTTCATTGACCGACTGGGACTCCAGTCACACCTGTCACCGACACGGAGCAACGGGCTTCAGTCGATGTACGAGACGATCAGACGACGTGCTCAGGAGTTCTTGAGCCACTAAGAGATAGATTATGACCCCTTTTAGACAGATTGATGTAGCGGACCGCTCCACAGTCTTTCCTTATATATATTATGCTGCAGAGCCGATTTGCGATATCTCCTTTGCCAATCTCTATGGCTGGGCTGTGCAGTACGAGACCTCGTGGGCTATCGGTGGTACGCAGACGCTAGTGATCCGCTTTCGCTCACCACGACGGGATCACCCCGTCTACCTCTGTCCTTTCTGTCGTGATGACAAGTCGTGGACGATGACCATCAAGGAGCTCATGGAGATCTCCGAGCAAGAAGCTTATCCACTAGTCTTCATGGGCGTGACAGCAGGCTGCAAGGAGCGACTGGAGAAGCTCTTTCCCGATGAGTTCGTCCATATCCAAGATGACGACTACATAGACTACGTCTATCTCAGGGACAAGCTCGCGCGGCTCAATGGCAAAAAGCTCCAGTCGAAGCGCAATCACATCAATCGCTTCGAAGCTACCTACCCAGACTACCGCTACCTCCCCATCACCACGAGTGACCTAGAGCGTGTCGCTCACTTTGCAGATGCATGGCTGGCGCATGCCGAGGCGACAGGTGAGCCTGATCCCAGCCTGCATATGGAGCGAAGAGTCATACAGCGATTTCTCGACAATTACGAGGCGCTAGAGATGCGTGGCGGTATGATTGAGATTGGAGACGAGATTGTAGCCTTCACCTTGGGATCCGCAATCACAGAGGACACCTTCGATGTACATATTGAGAAGGCGCGCACAGACATCGACGGAGCCTATACGATCATCAACCGTGAGTTCGCCCGCAGCATTCCCGAGCAATACACCTACGTCAACAGGGAGGAAGACCTTGGCCTGCCTGGCTTGCGTCAGGCGAAAGAGTCTTATCGCCCTGAGGTGCGTCTCGTGAAGCACACCTGCGTGTGGCGTCGACCTGACTGGGCTGGTGAGCTGGAGTCCTAAGCATGAGACCAAAAGCAGAGCAGCAACGACTCTACGAGGAGATCTGGCGCACCACCTTTGGAGATAGCGATGACTTCATTGCGCTCTATAGTCGTACCACCTTTGACCCACGTCGCACCCACCTGCTCACAGCTCTAGACCAGAGCCGAGCACTCAGTCATGTGCAGTACCTTCCCTATCTGATGCGCTACCGTGACCAATGGTGGCGCGCTGGCTACATATCGGGAGCAGCTACCGAGAGCGACCAGCGAGGCAAAGGACTCGTGCAGCACCTCATGCGAGCGGGTCATCAGCAGATGTGGCGGGAGGGTTGTCTCTGCGCTTTCCTCATACCTGCTGAGGAGTGGCTCTACCAGTTCTATCGCAAGATGGGCTACGCCACGCTCTATGGAAAGCGTAGCACCCCAACACTGCAAGGAACCCCAAAAGAACTATCCGCTGCGGAGGTTTGGCAGCAATACCTCCATTGGCAGGCTACGCTCGCCATGTGCCACCCCACCGTCACGCATAGTTACCTGCAGTGGCGCACGCTCCTAGCGAGCTTAGCACTTGAGGGCGGAGGCATCGGCACCATCGGTGGAACGACATATTACTATTATAAAGATGCCGAGGGCAAGACGCAAAGCGTCCTCGAAATCCCCCCAGCGGAAGAGGCTGTTGATACGACCTTTGACGAGACCGCTCCTTTTGGCATGTTGCGTCCGCTGCGCATTGCTCAGCTATTGACTTGGGCTGCCGAGCTAGGCTTGCTGAAGTTTGATCTGCTAGCTTCTCATGCGCTTTATCACGATGAGCAACGTATCGTTTTCGACCTGCTTGATGAGCAGATCCCAGTGAACAGCGGTCGTTACTGCATCCTGCGCCAGCGTCGTCAGCTACTCTTCGCTCCACGTCCTAGCGACCGGCTCGTCAAGCCTCTCACACCCGACCAGCTCCTCGCAGCGCTACCCACCCTCCAGCACACATTGGTCTACGCCATGATGGAGTGATGGTACACTCCGACACGCTTTACCAAGGGGTTAGCGAGATGTCGCTTGGGAGCGGCTTTGCAACTGTCCCGTAGATTGTTGATTCGTTGATGGATTGGTACGCGGAGCTGAGCTACCTCCAGCACCTACTGGTTGTGTCTGGGACTTACCTTGCTTATTCTCTGGATTCTCTTCCTTGGGGGGAGCACCTATCTCGATCTCTTCGCCACGCTCTCGTGCTAGGCGTTCCTCGGCACGAGAGGGTAGTCCCATGATCTTACGTTCGCGATCTGTCGGATTCCAGCGCTTGCCATAGCGCTCCCGCATGCGCTGTGCGTACTCTATATTGAGGTCTTTCTTCTGATTTTCAGTATTAGCTCGATCGCCCTCTCCCTCTGCTTGCTTATTACCCTCCAATTCTTTCGGTCGTTGCTCTGCTAGGGGCGTGCCATCGTATGCCCACTTCTGCTCTGTGGCAAAGCGAGCCTGTATATTCACCGTCTGAGGCAGATAACGCACCGGCTCGGGAGGCGTCGCCGGGTAGATGCCCCCGTCCCAAGATCCATTACCATTTAGGTCTACGTAAAGCTTGAGGAAGTAAGCTCCCGGAGCCAGCTCCTTAAAGGTGACCAAGCCCGCACTGTCAGGCTGAGCAGTCGCCAGCACCTCCTCCTTACTACTGAGTAAATAGACGTAAAGCGGACTCTCGGTAGGGTATCCTGTGAGCGTGACAGCGAGAGAACCCAACTCGGTCTCAGAGGCGATCTTGAGATCCTTCTGCGCAGGAGCACTGACACCGCCATAGAGCGCCGTTATAGCAGCCGTATCTACCTTGAGTCGGTAAGTGGTGCCAGGCTCTTTGGCAAAGTCTACCAGCCATCGGCAACGTCGTATACTGTCAGGCCGTAGCTGGCAAGAGATCGGTTGCGGTACCGAGTCGACCAACTTAGCGAGCTGTACCAATGTCGTGTCAAGGGCTAGAATCGGCACATCGTAGGTAATCCAAAGGGAGTCACGAGTCGTCTCCTTATTGATATTATCATGCGAAAGGATCGTGACAGTCCTAAGTTTACTCTTTAGATCTACCAGCGCTGTTGTGTCACTCGCTTGACTGAGGCTGTCTGTAGCTGCCTGTGGCTTCGCTATTTTCGATTGCTTCTTGGGCTTAGCTTTAGCCTTTGCGGCTTGTGCTCGCGGGGCATTTAGCGTTATCGTGTCAAGCTTATTGATCGGAGTGCCGATCGAGTCCGTCGTAGGGTAGGCAAAAGCCACAACCACGGAGTCTCTCGCCAGCGAGTCGTGGGGCGAGAGCCAGTAGACGAGACTCTTACCGTCTTTTGAGAGGTCAGGATAGTAGCTTGAGGCTGCCGTCAAGTAGTCTGGCGAGAGGATCGTGAGTTGAGGCAGCGTGTCGATAGGCTCTGTAAAGGTCGCCATCAGTGACATGGAGTCACGTCTCGTTAGTCGCTCGAGACGGATGATATTCGTCTTCGGGCGTGTGAGTAGGAGGACCAGATCGTTGGGCAGGTAAACGTAGGGCGAGACACTATCTGTGGCTGTCGCATTGCTGTTCGTCGCAGTCGTCGGGACTTTTCCCTTGGTAAGCAGACTGTCTGCGACTCCTCCAGCCGAAGCGATGACATCTTGCAGCGAGTCTGTCGCGTGTCCCAGCGAATCCGCAACATTCCTGAGCGAGTCTGTCGCATGTCCAACAGAGTCAGCCTGGCGCGACAGCGAATCAGCCTTTGTCTCCTTGGCTGGCGTGAGTACCGAGCGAAGCACGACCTCTGTACGGAAGCTGTCTGGCGTGATGGCAAAGCTTTCGTTCGGGCTGTTGTAGCTGTAGCTACGATCCATATCAGCGACAGCAATAGCGTAGTACGCTCCGTCTCGCACATTCTGTAGGGTGAAGCGCCCCTTCTCGTCCGTATAGGTCATGCGGTTCATCGGACGGTCTAGGGTATCAGCGGGGAGTGGTGTAGCGTAGACACCCGCGAGGATACGAGGCACCGGTTGTAGCGTGTAAGCATCGAGTACCTGCCCAGCCACTTGCATCGTATCTAGATAGTCGCCCGTACTAAAGGCGTAGACATACTGCTCGATGTAGTTGCCCTCGTTGTAATCCTTGATGGCACGATGGAAGTTGATCGTGTAGGTCGTGTTCGCAATGAGACTATCCTGGTAGGTGACGACCAGCTGCTTCTGATTGGCCAAAGCCTTCGGCGGAATGCGCTGTGGTGGCGAGTAGATTATCTTATCCTCGCCTCGCTCCAGCTGTATGTACTCGTCGAAGGTGATGCGCACACGATGCGACGTAACATTCGTACTCCCCATCGCAGGCGTACAGCGCACGACCTTGGGGGGAGTCGTGTCGTAAGGACCTCCCTCTGGAGAAGAGACTTTGGCACACCCCACAGCACCTAGTATTAGGAGCAGGAAGGCAACTAAGAGTGTGGAGAGCTGCTGGTGCGAATGAGACATATACGGTAGTAACTATATAGCTTTAGATAGTTCCCTCACGGAGGAGTTGTGGCGTCTCACCCGTGCAGTCGATGATAGCACCATGACCGCCTGACGCCACGCCTCCATCGATGATCAGGTCTACCATATGTCCGTAGTACTCCTCGATAAGCTCTGGATCGGTCAGGTAGTTCGTGTCATACCCCTCTGGTAGGTCAGGCAGTGAACCCGTAAGGAGCGGAGCCTCGAGCTCCTCCAGTATGATCCGTGTCACGGGATGCTTGCAGAGCTGCACTCCCACCTCCTTACGTTGACGGAAGGGCATCGGCAGTGTCGTCGTCGGAGGTAGTATATAGGTAGCCGGCTCGTACTCGCCCGATTTGATTAGAGCGAAGTTGTTGTCGCTCAGCTTAGCATACTGAGTCACTTCGCCCAGATCTTGGCACATAATCGCCAGTGTGTGACGCTTGCTGTCCACCCCCTTGATCTGACACACCTGCTCTACGGCACGCTTCTTCAGTGCCGAGCAACCGAGCGCGTAGCCTACACCAGTAGGGTAAATGATGACGCCTCCACTCTCGAGGCAATGAACCACCTCACGCACCTCAGCGTAGTCAGGGGTGTCAGCGTAGATCTTCGTTAGCATAGTGTATTAGAGCGCATAGAGGTAAGCAATCTCCTCAGCCCAGAGCTCTGGTACAGGCGTCTCTAGGACGATCGGGATGTTGTCTAGGTGCGGATCGTCCATCAGCATTTTGAATAGGTCAGTACCCATAAAGCCCTTGCCAATAGACTCATGTCGATCCACACGGGTGCCTAAGTCCTTCTTGCTATCATTCAGATGGATAGCGCAGAGCTTGTCGTAGCCGATGATATCGTCGAAGGCTTGCCACATAGCCGTATAGCCATCGGCAGTACGTATCTCATAGCCCGCCGCCAGTGTATGCGCTGTATCGATGCAGACGCCCACACGGCTAGCGTCCTCAATGAGTGAGATGATATAGGCAAGCTGCTCGAAGGTGTAGCCCACGTTGGTGCCTTGACCAGCCACATTCTCCAAGACCAACTTAACTCCCTCCGACTCAGCCAGCACGGCATTCATCTCAGAGGCGATGTACTCCATACACTGCTCCTCGGAGATCTCCTTGAGGTGACTCCCAGGGTGGAAGTTGAGCAAGCTCAGTCCCAGCTGCTCGCAGCGGTGCATCTCATCGATCATCGCTCGGCGACTCCGCTCACGCTTAGCAGCATCCGCATTACCTATATTATATAGGTAGCTCGCATGGGGTAGGATATGCTCACGCTGGATGTCTACCTGGTCACAGTTTGCGATAAAAGCATCGATCTGCTCCTCCGTGTAGGGCTTCGCTTGCCACTGACGCTGATTCTTGAGAAAGAAAGCGAAAGCACGTGCGCCCAGTTCACCAGCACGCAGAGGGGCCTCCTCCACGCCGCCGGCAGCGCTCACATGCGCTCCGATATATTTATGTGGGTGTTTGGTATAACTCGTCATAGAAACGGCTAGTTGTATATCCCTAGCTCTCGCAAAGATACAAAATGAGACCGAATGAAGCGCCACCTAGCGAATCGTAGCATACTGGCTAAAGACTCTTCTGAGGTACTGGGAGGCTAGAGCTGACTCGCTGTGCTTGCAAATCTCAATTCCTCGGAGGAAATGAAAAATACTTCGGAAGAATCAAATGAAACTTCGGAAGAATCAAATGATATGTCCGAAGAATTTGCCAGTTTCCTCCGAGGAATTTTCCGATTTCCTCGGAGGAAGTCAGATAAGCCGGGGAAATTGTCGAGATGGACTAAGACGAGTCGTCATCTCCCTGCACTTCAAAAGAGGAACTAGCCGGTCTATCGCCTTTATGCAACAGTCTCAAATAGAGAGCGGAACCATCTCATCGGGTGAGAGATAGTTCCGCTCTGAGTTTTTGTAGATCTCGACTAGGGAGTGTACTTGATTAAGCCTCTTCAGGTACTGCCTTCTCGTCCTCTGACTCATCGTCCTCTGACTCATCGTCATGGAACTTGAGTAGCGTGTTGATCTCCCTCTGGAGCTTAGTGTGAATCTTGTAAAGCTCTTCGACAGAGAGAGGCTCCTGCTCGTCAAGCGTGACCAGCTCCTTTACCTTTGCTGCGAGAGCCTGCTCTCTGGCCTGTTCCTTAGCGGCAAAGAGCTGCTCGTTGTTTTGCTCCATAGCATTGTTGACGAGGCTCTCGATGAAGTCGTCGTTGGAGAGTAGCTGACCAAGACCAGCAGCTTGTACTTGTCTCATCACACCCTCTCTTACGATCTTGCGAACTAGTCCGTCGGAAACCTCAACGCCTAGCTGCTTGTTCAGATCGGCGACCATGCTCTGGTAGCGTACATATGGCATAACCTGGCTGATCCGCTTGTCGTACTCCTCTTGAGTCTCTTCCTCCGTCTTTTCGCTGAGTAGGAGTGCTAGGTGCTTGTCAGAGAAAGGCAGGCCCTGGATCTGCTCAACGACATACTTGGATACGACCGTGGTAAAGATATCGTTAGCCATCGAAGCGTTGCGTGACTCCTGCATCCGCTTTAGCTCAGCTCTGAGCCCCTCCTCGTCGGTCACCTCAGTCGTTGGCCCGAGCATCAGCTTAAAGAGCTTCTCATCGATAGCATGTGGCGTGTTGCGTAGGATGCGGTTGATCTTGATCTCGAAAGCGTTCGTGTGATCCTTGACTTCCTCCTGCTTGATCTGGAGGAAAGAGGCGATCTCGACCTCGCTGCCGTCATAAGCCTTCTGTAGGTCTATGGTGAGCGTGTCACCCTTGTGAGCCTTTAGGATCTCTGAGCGAACCTCCTCATTGGTCACATACTGTGGCATGAGGAAGCTCTCCTCGAGCGCAATGCCCTCAGAGGCGTGCTCGCCCTTGTCGTCTAGCTCCTGAACAGATACGTAGAGAATATCTTTCTCCTGTACATCCTCCACCTCGGTGCGCTCGCCAGCACTCTCCTGAGCGTTGCTGATCATCTGATCGATCTCAGCATCGTCGACCTGAACGGTGTAGTGAGGAAGTGTCACGCTGCTATCGATCGTCTGGGGGAACTGAGGTAGCAGTCCCGTCGATATCTGTAGCTGGTAGTCTGTCTGCTCAGGCGTATAGCTGTTGTCGTCATGCTCCAAGAGAAGACCTCCTATCGTCTTAATGCCCTGCTCCTTAAGGTAGTTGACTGCCTCATTGGATGTGGTCTTGTTGACAACGCTAAAGCGTACTGCCTGACCGTACTTCTTCTCAATGAGTGCTGATGGGGTCTTGCCGGGGCGGAATCCTGGCGTTTCAGCCGTCTTGCGCAGATGCTTCAACTGATCAGTGACCTGCTCTTTAATTTCGTCACTGGTGAGGGTGATGTTCAAGAGAACCTGATCTTCCTTAAGCTCGTGTGATATATTCATAGGACTAAGATGCTATATGCGTGTATATTCAGTTATAGGGAACAAAGGTACGAAAAAGAGATTAGAAGTTAGAGATTAGAGGTCAGAAGTTAGAGATTAGAGGTTAGATGTCCAATCATTCTGATAGCTCTGATGGCTCTGATGGCTCTGATTCATTCCGATAGTTCCACCAGTCGCTAGTGCTGGCCGTTGAGGATTGGCTGGGCGTACATCTGGAGGAGCTGCGTGCGTAGTTCGTTGATGCTGTAAGCGTCAGTCGGTGCTTTCGCTATCTGCTTATCGAGGTAGTGGAGCGTCTTCTCCTTGTCAGCTTCGCTGTAGAGTTCCTTCGGGTGCGCTTTGTCGGGATGAAGGAGATCGTAGGCGATGTAGTTGATCGGGTAGAAGCGGTAGTTGCTATGTAGCTCCGTGTCGATGATCGTAGCGATGCGCGGGTAGAGCTGCTGCTTGGGCAGGGCTCGTAGCTCGGCTTCTAGCTCAGGCGTGATCAGCTCGTTGAGGCGCGTGCCGACGGCAAAGTGTACGCGTCCCTTGTAGCCGAGTAGACCTGTCTTCATATTGATCAAGTCCTCCTCGCCACCCTTGACATACTGCTCGTTGGGGTGATGCTTGCGCCAGAGGAGCTCGCACGCCTTGAGGATGTCGCAAGGGTCGTACTCATAGCTGATGGTAGTGGGGGCGATGTTGACCCGCATCAGCTGGGTCAGGGGGTCGTTGCTTTGCGAGGAAGCGATCATCTTGAGGACGCTAGGCTGTGTCTGGTCGCTATTGTCCTTGGCACGACCCTCACGCTGGGCGATCCATACCGACTTGTGATCCTGCTGTATGCTCTGGTCGATAAAGGCGGAGAGCGCCTGAGCTGCTAGGAGCATCTGCCGGATCGGTAGCGAGCGACGTACGACAAAGGAGTCGTTGAGCTTGACCACCGACTCGATCCACGGTCTGCCGAAGAGGTTGTCGCCGATAGCGATGCGTGGCATCAGATAGTTGCGCTCCCGCATAACTAGATTGAGGAATGCGGAGTCGAGTATGATGTCTCTGTGGTTTGTAACAAAGGTCGTGGGCAGATCCCCTCCTAGTCGACTGGCACCGCTAAGGGATACGGAGAAAGTGGTCTGCTTCGCCAGCTTGACCACGAGGGGGTAGGATATAAGTTCCTTAAAGGCATCAACACTCTGGATGCTCTTTAGGTGCTGTAGGAGCGTAGTCGTCTCCTCCTCCGAGAGCAGCGCCGATAGGACGTGATGTAGCTCAGGCTGGTTGGCTAGCTGGGCAACGACAGCTGGTACCTCCTCATCGAGGTAGGGACGTATAGAGTCGTACTCGTACGGCTGTGGGGCTGTGTGTGTGGTCATGATAGTTTGCTCTTGATGATACGTGTGATGAGGTCGCTCAGCTGGAGACCAGCTGCACGTACCTGCTGGGGAATGAAGCTGACCTCCGTCATGCCTGGGGTCGTGTTGACCTCTAGCAGTGTGGGAATGCCGTCCGCCTCGATGATGTAGTCTATACGTACGAAGCCGTAGCAATCTAGTAGGTGGGCGATCGTCAGCGACGTCTCCTGTACGCGCTGTGTCAGCTCTGGTGAGATGCGTGCGGGCGTTATCTCGTCGCTCTTGCCGTAGTACTTAGCGTCATAGTCGAAGAAGGTGTCGTGTGCTACCACCTCTGTGACTGGCAAGGCAAAAGCGTCGTCGGGTAGGATCACGCAGCCGCAGGTCACCTCAGTGCCGACGATGCACTCCTCGACGAGGACATCGGGTGCTGCTGTGTAAGCGTCCGCCACGGCTGATGGAAGCTGCTCCCATTGGTCAATACGGGTCGTGGCGATGCTAGAGCCGCCTGTGTTGGGCTTGACAAAGAGTGGCAGTCGCAGACGAGACTGGATCAGCTCTTGCTCTTCGGGCGAAAGCTTTTTAGTACGATTGCGGAGGCAGAGGGAGCGAGCGATGCGCAAGCCGTGATGCGCTAGGTAAGCGTTGCACGCCTCCTTATTAAAGGTCAAAGCCTCGCAGAGCACTCCGCCTGTCGTGTAGGGGATGCCAAGCATATCTAGGTATCCCTGTAGGAGTCCATTCTCTCCAGGGGTGCCGTGGATGGTAATGTAAGCTAGTGCAAAGGTCACCGGCTCTGCACCAAAGCGCGCGACTAGTGCACGATCTATCGTTCCCGCCTTCCCCTCCGCATCGGTCACGCTCCACGCGTCGGCCGTGATGGTGACTAGATAAGGGGTGAAGAGGGTTTGATCAATCTGCTTGAGGATCGTCTGGGCACTACGCTGCGAGACCTCCGCCTCGCCAGAGTATCCGCCACAGATGATCGCAATATTGGGTTTGTCCATAAGGTATGATGGGATATTGCAATGGTTCTTAGTTAGAGAGTTCGAGCGGTGCCACATAGCGTCTCCACTTGTCTATGAGCTGGCTCATATCGTCGGGCAGTGGTGCTGAGAAGTGCATCCGCTCACCCGTCACGGGGTGGTCGAAAGCAAGGGTCTCAGCGTGCAATGCTTGGCGGGGACAGATCTTGAGGCAGTTATTGACAAACTGCTGGTAGGAGCTGGTGCGCTGCCCCCAGAGGATCTGGTCGCCGCCATAGCGCTCATCGCCAAAGAGCGGGTGGTCGATAGACTTCATGTGGGCACGTATCTGATGGGTGCGTCCCGTCTCCAGTTCACACGCTATGAGCGTCACAAAGCCCAGTCGCTCCAGTTGCGTGTAGTGGGTCACGGCCGGCTTGCCTATCTCACTCGTCGGGGGGTAGACCGTCATACGTGTGCGATCACGCGGATCACGCGCTATGTTGCCTTCGATTGTCCCTTGCGGCTGGTCAAGCTTGCCCCAGACGAGTGCTTGGTAGCGACGTCCCGTGGTTTTGAGGAAGAACTGTCTCGCTAGTCGTATCTTGGCCTCCGTACGCTTTGCCACGAGAAGTAGCCCGCTGGTATCTTTGTCAATGCGATGCACCAGTCCCACGGAGGCATCGTTCGGATCGTAGAGCGGGTCGTTACGTAAGTAGTAAGCGAGCGCGTGGACGAGCGTGCCAGTGTAGTTGCCGTGACCTGGATGTACGACCATACCCGCAGGTTTATTGACCACCAGCAGCTGATCGTCCTCATAGACTATGTCGAGCGGTATATCCTCAGGCGTGATCGACCAGTCCTGCTTCGGATGCGCCAGCATCATCGTGATGGTCTCCTGGGGCTTGACCTTGTAGTTGCTTTTGACAGGCTCGCCATCCACCCAGATGAGTCCCGCCTTGGCGGCAAGCTGTATGCGATGGCGCGAAGTGTGCGGCATACGATCCACTAGGAAGCGGTCGATGCGTAGCGGAGTCTGCCCAGGATCCACCTGCACACGATAATGCTCGTAAAGCTCCTCGCCGTGCGCCCCTGCAACCCACTGATCCTCCTCGTCAGTAGCGATGAGGTCCGCCTCTAGCTCCTGCTCCTCGAGGGGAAGCGGCTCCTTATCAGGATTACATCCAGGACTCATCCTCGTCAGGCTCTAGAATGTGTGTGGTCGAGTCGGCCGGGGCAGCGTATCCACCCGCTCCCGATATCGAGTCGTAAGGCTCGAAAGCACCATGCGGTATGCTGTCACTGACAGCCACGGAGACTAGGAGTATGATTGGTGTGGCAAGCGGTATGCGAGTTCCTGGGGCTAATGCTTGTCCTGAGGGTAGCTGTACGCCCATGACTAGATCATCAAAGGATCCGGCCACATAGCTGGGGGTGATGTTTTCGAAGCCAAGGCTGACGAGACGTGCTCGTGCTTGTCGCTCGGAGACATCAACGAGCGAGGGTATAACGCCGTTGCGAGGGTAGGAGGCGTTGAGTGTGAGGAAGATGATACGTCCCGCTTTGACCCGACTGCCCGCCTTAGGGGTTAAGTCATAGACGGCTCCCTTGGGTACCTCAGTCGTGTAGACCGAGTCGATCACTTCGTAGCGCAGATTAGCTTTATCTAGGAGCTGCACTGCTTCGTCGGCAGGAAGACCATATATATCGGGTATCTCTACAGATGAGCAGTGGCGCGTGAAGAGGTTCATCCAGACGAGTGCCAGGACGACGATGATGACTGAGGCTAGTATCATCAGACCAATGTGAATCAGTATGGAAGGACGTCGCATAGGGGTATATCTATTAGCGGAGACTATGCAAAGGTAACGATAATTGAAGTATTGGAGCTTAGATGTTGGACGTTAGAGACTAGGCTCTTGTTTCTAGGAGTACTGCTGCCTCTAATATCTCTAGCTAACAGCTAATTAGCAAAAGCCAACAGCCACCCGCCGAATCCTTGCGAAAGAATCTACAATTTCTTCCGTGGGGATTTTTTATTCTTCAGTGAAGAACGAGAAATTTCTTCGGACTTATCATTTGATTCTTCCGAAGTTTCATTTGATTCTTCCGAAGAATTTTTGCTTTCCTCCCAAGGAAATTTCGATTTCCTCGGGAGCTATTTGGGAAATTCTTCGGGAGAAGTGAACGCTCCCGACAAAACCACAACGTCAAAGGACAACGACGTCATGCGCCTAGGAGGCTATGATGCGTGACACGTATAAACCTATCCAGAGAGCCAGCAAGCCTATCAGCACGCTACCAGCAATGTAGAGGAGGGCTAACCCGTAAGCTCCTTCACGAAACATGACGTAGCTCTCTGCTGTAAAGGTCGAGAAGGTGGTGAACCCGCCACAAAAACCTGTGATAAAGAGCAGTCGCAGATATGTTGTCTCGCTACACAAGCCGATCAATAGTCCTATGAGAAAGCACCCCAGGACGTTGACCACGAGCGTAGCCAAGGGTATAGAGCCCGTATAGTGACGAGCTAGCAGGATGGCTGTGAGGTAGCGCATAGCACTCCCCAGAGCACCGCCTAGAGCTACGAAAAGAAGCTGTCTGAGCATAATCCAATCTGAGTTGCAGTCAGAGTAACCTTATCGGTCTATATAGACGAGCTTGTTGCCTTTGCCATAGTCACAAGCCCCTCTAGACCTCGATAATCAAAAAAAATAGGTAGCACTCTCTCTGAAAGGAAAAGAGTACTACCTATATATCTATTAGGATGAGACATCCGGCCTCGCTAATCGCTCAGCTTAGCTCCTATGAACTGACGGTTGAGACGTGCTATGTGGCTGATCGAGACGCTCTTGGGGCACTCTAGTTCGCAGGCACGAGTGTTCGTACAGTTACCGAAACCTAGCTCGTCCATCTTAGCGATCATCGCCTTGGCACGCTTGTGCGCCTCGGCACGGCCTTGTGGCAGCAGAGCCAACTGGCTCACCTTAGCAGAGACGAAGAGCATAGCGGAGCCGTTTTTGCAGGCAGCAGCGCAAGCGCCACAACCGATGCAAGAGGCTGCATCCATCGCTTCGTCAGCCTTGTGCTTGGGGATGGGGATTGCGTTAGCATCAGGTACACCTCCTGTATTGACTGAGACATAACCACCAGCCTGTATGATCTTGTCATAAGCAGAGCGGTCGACCATCAAGTCGCGAATGATCGGGAAGCCCGCAGATCTCCATGGCTCGACAGTGATGGTGTCACCATCCTTGAAGGTGCGCATGTGCAGCTGGCAAGTGGTGATGGCACTGATAGGACCATGGGGGTGTCCATTGACATACATTGAGCACATACCGCAGATACCCTCACGACAGTCGTGGTCGTAGATAACGGGTTCCTTGTCCTCGGCAATGAGCTGCTCGTTGAGTATGTCGATCATCTCAAGAAAAGAAGCGCTCTGAGGCACATCCTTGAGTGCATAGGTCTCAAAGTGTCCCTTCTCGCGGGGACCTCTCTGACGCCATACCTTGACTTTGATATTTATATTGTGATCCATTGCTATGATTATCTACAGGGTTGCTTAGTTCTTATAGTTACGCTGGAGACGCTCGGTGAATTCGTATACCAGTGGCTCCTTGTGCATGACAGGGTCTTGACCCTCGCCTTGATACTCCCAGCAGGAGACGTAAGCAAAGTTCTCATCGTCACGCTTTGCCTCACCCTCCTCGGTCTGATGCTCTATGCGGAAGTGTCCACCACAGCTCTCCTCACGGTCGAGAGCATCGTGTGCCATCAGCTCGCCGATCTCTAGGAAGTCTGCTAGACGCAAAGCCTTCTCTAGCTCGATATTGAGATCATCGACCTTGCCTGGTAGGTGGAGGTCACTCCAGAAGACCTTGCGTAGCGCCTTGATCTTCTCAATACCTGTCTGTAGGCTCTCCTTAGAGCGTGCCATACCGACATACTCCCACATGATATGTCCTAGCTCCTTGTGGATGCTATCGACCGAACGCTTACCATGCATCGAGGCAATGCGCTGGATGCGATCCTTGAGAGCCTTCTCAGCCTCGTCAAACTCCTTGTGGTCGACGCTAAAGTGCGGTACCTGAATCTGATCTGAGAGGTAGTTCTGTATCGTATAGGGCAGGATGAAGTAACCATCTGCTAGACCCTGCATGAGGGCTGAAGCACCGAGACGGTTAGCACCGTGGTCGGAGAAGTTTGCCTCACCGATAGCAAAGAGTCCAGGGATAGTCGTCTGTAGCTCATAGTCGACCCATAGACCACCCATCGTGTAGTGGATAGCTGGGTAGATCATCATCGGGGTCTCGTAGGGGTTATCGGCAGTGATCTGCTCGTACATCTGGAAGAGGTTGCCATACTTATCCTCAACGACGTCACGTCCCATACGCTCGATGGCGTACTTAAAGTCTAGGAAGACTGCAAGACCCGTATTATTGACTCCAAAGCCAGCATCGCAGCGCTCCTTGGCGGCACGGCTAGCGACGTCACGAGGTACTAGGTTACCGAAGGCGGGATAGCGACGCTCGAGGTAGAAGTCACGATCCTCCTCGGGGATGTCGTTTGCCTTCTTAGTACCAGCCTGTAGTGCCTTAGCATCCTCCAGCTTCTTGGGCACCCAGATACGGCCATCGTTACGGAGAGACTCCGACATAAGCGTTAGCTTAGACTGGAAGTCGCCATGCTCTGGGATACAGGTCGGGTGGATCTGCGCCATACAAGGATTGCCAAAGTAAGCACCCTTCTTGTAGCACTGCCAAGCGGCTGATCCGTTGGAAGCGATAGCGTTCGTCGTGAGGTAGAAAGCATTGCCATAGCCACCCGTAGCGATCACTACGGCATGAGCAGCAAAGCGCTCGATAGCGCCCGTAATTAGATTGCGAGCGATGATACCTCTAGCACGACCATCGATGAGGACTAGGTCGAGCATCTCGTGGCGGGTGTAGAGCTTGACGCTACCCTTGTGTACCTGACGGCTGAGTGCTGAGTAAGCACCGAGGAGTAGCTGCTGACCCGTCTGACCACGAGCGTAGAATGTACGGGAAACCTGCGCACCACCGAAGGAGCGGTTGTCTAGTAGACCACCGTACTCACGTGCGAAGGGAACTCCCTGAGCGACACACTGGTCGATGATTGCGTTTGACACCTCTGCAAGGCGATAGACGTTCGCCTCACGAGCGCGATAGTCTCCACCCTTGATGGTATCATAGTAGAGACGGTAGACGGAGTCACCGTCGTTTTGATAGTTCTTTGCAGCGTTGACACCACCCTGTGCAGCGATGGAGTGTGCACGTCGTGGAGAGTCCTGTATGCAGAAGTTTAGCACGTTGAAGCCGAGCTCTCCTAGAGAAGCAGCTGCAGAGGCTCCCGCGAGACCGGTACCGACGACGATGACGTCGAGAAGACGCTTGTTGGCCGGGTTGACCAGCTTCTGATGATCCTTATAGTTAGTCCACTTCTCAGCTAAGGCACCTGCTGGGATTTTGGCATTTAGTTCGCTCATATCTCTGATAGTTAAGATAGTTCGTAGATTAGATGATAGAAAGAGTTGCTAAACCAGCCTAAGCGTAAGGGATAGCCTCTGTAAGGCTCTCGGGACCTGAGTAGATGAAGCCAAAGTAAACGGCTACAATGACAAAGATAAGTACCAAGAGTGTGGCAACGATGTAGCTGATGACATGTAGGCGGTTGAACCACTTCTTATTGTTCCACCCGAGGGTCTGGAAGGCACTCCAGAAGCCGTGTGTGAGGTGAAACCAGATGGCTGCTAGCCATACAAGGTATAGGATGGTGACCCATACGTTGCTAAAGGTCTGCACGACGAGCTGGTACCCTTCGGCACTCTCTCCGCCCGTCCACTCTTGTAGCTGCATCTTGCTCCAGAAGTGTGTCAGGTGAAAGACCAGTAGTCCCAATACGATGATTCCTAGGACAAACATATTCTTGCTTGCCCAGTCTATCTTGGCACGTGTGAAGATGGCGTAGCGATCATTGCCACGCGCCTTACGATTTAGTAACGTCAACCAAGCCGCATAGATAATGTGTACGATGAAGCCCAGCGCTAGGACAGGTACCATGATCTGTACCAATATGTTGGTACCCATGACGTGACAGGCTTGATTGTACAGCTCCGTAGGGTACTCGCTATTCACATTGATAGCATCGTAGACGGCTAGTAGGTTGATACTGCCATGTAGCAATAGGAAGATGATCAGGAAGAGTCCCGAGAGACTCATGATGAACTTTCTCCCGATCGATGATTTAAAGATCCACATATTTGTTCGTTTGGTTACTTAAGTGATGTTATCAGTTACTATTGGTCTGTTTAGACACGGCAAAGAGCTACGTAAAAGTGCTCCTGAGAGCGCTTTCTGATGTGAGACTTGTCCTTTGCTCCACAAAGATACAAAATACCTACAATTAGCTACGAGAATGTCATCTTAATTTCAGCGTAAAGCCAAGTAAGCTGTCAAAGAGAGCGTAAAAACAGAGTGCTCCTATGAGGAGTTTTTGAGGATCGTACAGAGAAAACTATCGCTTCTATTCAGCGATTGCTCTGAGGGAGCGTCAGGGCTGACGCATTATACGGGGTTTCCCTACGTCTTAATGAAGGATCTCGGGAAATGGAGGTAATAGAACAATCCTCCGTGGAAGATCTAGGATTATCC